>JAITCT010000034.1 GCA_031282925.1 Dysgonamonadaceae bacterium
ACTAAACGTTCGAGGAATTCGTACATTTGCTCGCGGCGCAAGGTAACCATTGCTCCAATAGGCATTTTTTTACGAAGTTTGAAATTCGAGATATCTTTTTTAGAGATGGTTGCCACGGCTTTTTGACCGGTAATAGCCGTTAGTTCCTGTATAGCTACATCGACCAATTTCTTGTCGGCGACAGCAGCGCCTAAGCCTTGATTGATTACTATTTTCTTTAATACAGGGACTTGCATTACAGAGGTATAATTAAATTCCTTGATTAATGCAGGTATTATTCTTTCTTGGTATTCTTTTTTCAGATTCGCTGTATTACTCATTATTTGATTTCCTCCCCTGATTTTTTAGAATAACGTACCAATACTCCTTTAGCATTTAATCTGCGACCGATACGCGTCGGTTTTCCGCTTTTCGGATCCAACACATTCAAATTCGAAATATGAACGGGCGCTTCTTTTTTCTGGAATCCTCCCTGCGGACTCTTTGCATTCGGTTTGGTAGCTTTCGAAACCATATTAACGCCTTCGACAAGAGCACGTCGCTTTTCGATAAATACTTTCAGGACACGGCCTGTTTTGCCCCTGTCTTCGCCGGTATTAACATAAACCGTATCTCCTTTTTTAATGTGTAACTTCATACTTTTTTTTGAATTACGAATTATGAATTATGAATTACGAATTGTTTTGCTTACAATGACATAATTCTCAATTCTCAATTCTCAATTATTAACTCTCATAAAACTTCGGGCGCTAAAGACACGATTTTCATATTTACGGCACGAAGTTCGCGGGCAACGGGTCCGAAGATACGGCTACCGCGAATTTCACCGGTGCTGTTCAACAACACGCAAGCGTTGTCGTCGAAGCGGATGTAAGAACCGTCAGAGCGACGGATTTCTTTTTTCGTGCGTACAATAATTGCTTTAGACACTGTGCCTTTCTTAATATCGCTCGAAGGGATCACATTTTTGACGGCTACGACAATTACGTCCCCAACAGAAGCGTAACGTCTTTTCGTTCCGCCCAATACACGGATACAAAGCACTTCCCTTGCTCCGGAGTTATCGGCTACAGAGAGCCTTGATTCTTGTTGTATCATAATTATTTAGCTTTTTCTATGATTTCCACTAAACGCCATCTCTTGGTTTTGCTCAACGGACGAGTTTCCATAATCTTTACGGTATCGCCAATATTACATTCATTTTTTTCGTCGTGAGCATGGAATTTCTTCGTTTTATTCACGAATTTTCCATAGATAGGGTGTTTTTCTTTCCATTTTACGGCAACAGTAATGGATTTGTCCATTTTATTACTGGAAACGACGCCTATCCTTTCTTTTCTTAAATTTCTAATTTCCATTTCGGTTGCTCATTTACTTGTTGTTAATTTCCCTCTGACGCAATTCTGTTTTCATTCTCGCGATTTCTTTGCGTGAGCGCGTAATGACTGCAGGACTATCCAAGGGCGAAATGCTGTGGTTGATTTTCTTGTGCTCGTAAGCTTTTATGTCAGCCGCCAACCTTTCTTTCAATTCCTGAGTAGTTAAATCTCTGATTTCTGCAATTTTCATAGGACTCACACATTTTCGTTATTAAAATCATAATCATGTCTTACAACAAACTTCGTTGTAACGGGAAGTTTTTGGGCTGCAAGCCTCAAAGCTTCTTTTGCGACTTCAAACGTAACGCCTTCCACTTCAAAGATAATACGTCCCGGCGTAACCGGAGCGACAAATCCTTCAGGGGCGCCTTTCCCTTTACCCATTCGCACTTCAGCCGGTTTTTTGGTAATCGGTTTATCGGGAAATATTCTTACCCACACTTGACCTTGCCGCTGCATGTAACGGGTTACGGCAATACGCGCAGCTTCTATCTGACGTCCTGTAATCCATTTCGACTGCAAAGTTTTTATACCAAACGAACCGAATGCCAACTGATTACCTCTTTGGGCATTGCCTTTCATACGGCCTTTTTGCGACCTTCTGAATTTTGTTTTTTTCGGTTGTAACATCTTTTTTCAATTAAGAATTGAGAATTGAGAATTGAGAATTATTTGCGGTTCAAATATTGTCAATTGCCAATCGTCAATTGTCTATTATTAATTTATTTTTTCTCTACGGACGGTTTACGAGTTTTCCTTTCACCTTTATCTCTGTCTCTGCCTCGCTCTCTTCTTTCGCCGCCACGTCCACCGCCTCTGTCGTTTCTTTCTCCGCGACCGGTTTCTTTTGCAGCGGCAAACTGCGGAGCAAGGTCGCGTTTGCCGTAAACTTCTCCCCGACAAATCCAAACTTTGATTCCCAGCAAGCCGACTTTTGTAAGGGCTTCGCCCAATGCGTAGTCAATATCTGCCCGTAAAGTGTGCAATGGTGTTCTTCCTTCCTTATACATTTCCGAACGCGCCATTTCGGCTCCGTTCAAACGGCCTGAGATTTGTATCTTGATACCTTCGGCGCCCATGCGCATCGTTGATGCGATAGCTGTTTTGATAGCACGGCGGTACGCCATTTTACCTTCCAACTGGCGGGCGATATTGTTGGCCACAATAACGGCGTCCAATTCAGGCCTTTTGACTTCAAAAATATTGATTTGAATTTCCTTATCGGTAATTTTCTTCAATTCTTCTTTCAGTTTGTCAACTTCCTGGCCGCCTTTACCAATGATAATCCCCGGACGGGCCGTACATACGGTAATAGTTACTAATTTCAATGTACGTTCAATAACAATGCGGGATACGCTTGCTTTGGCCAGACGGGCATTCAAATATTTACGGATTTTGCTGTCTTCATACAAAGTATCGCCATAGTTATTGCCTCCGTACCAATTTGAATCCCATCCGCGGATGATTCCCAAACGATTACTTATCGGATTTACTTTCTGTCCCATTGAGCAATTAATTTTGTTTATCTTTTGTTATTGAATCTACAAACAAAGTTACGTGGTTTGAACGTTTTCGTACGCGGTAACCTCTTCCCTGTGGCGCCGGACGCATTCTCTTCAGCATTGATGCCGAATCCACGCTGATTGATGTTATATATAATTCACCGGTTTCCGCTTTCCGTTCGTTTTTTTCTTCCCAGTTGGCAATAGCCGAACGAAGCAATTTCCCTACTCTTAAGGCAGCTTCCTTATTCGAATATTTTAGAACGCCAAGCGCTCGGAAAGCTTCCATTCCCCGGATCATATCCGCTACGAGGCGCATTTTACGCGGGGAAGTCGGAACATTTTGCAATTTTGCAAAATACAAACTTTTATTCGCTTCTTTCCTCTGTTCTGCTGTTATTCTTTTTCTTGCACCCATATTTTTTATTTTTTCTTGTTGCCTGCATGTCCTCGGAACTGGCGTGTAGGTGAAAATTCGCCTAACTTATGTCCGACCATGTTTTCCGTAATATATACAGGAATGAATTTATTACCATTATGAACCGCAACGGTGTGACCGACAAAATCGGGAGAAATCATTGATGCTCTTGCCCAAGTTTTTATAACAGATTTCCTGCCTGTTTCATTCATCGCCAGAACTTTCTTTTCCAGCTTGAGATTAATATAAGGGCCTTTTTTTAATGAACGACTCATATTTATATATGCTTATTTTATCAGGTTATTTTTTTCTTCTTTCAACGATATACTGTGAAGACTGCTTTTTCGGCGCTCTTGTCTTCAAGCCCTTAGCATATAATCCTTTGCGGGATCTCGGATGTCCTCCCGAAGCACGGCCTTCGCCGCCGCCCATCGGATGATCAACCGGATTCATTACAACGCCGCGCACACGCGGACGGCGTCCGAACCACCGGCTTCTTCCCGCTTTGCCTGATTTTTCCAAAGCATGATCCGAATTGCCTACGCTACCGACGGTAGCTTTGCAAGCCGAAAGTATCTTTCGTGTTTCTCCCGAAGGCATCTTGATGATTGCATAATCGCCTTCTCGCGACACTACCTGAGCGAACGCTCCTGCCGAGCGAACCATTTTAGCGCCTTGCCCGGGACGCAGTTCGATGTTGTGAACTACCGTACCCATTGGGATTTTAGCCAACGGAAGCGCATTCCCTATTTCGGGCGATGCTTCGTTTCCCGACATCACTGTTTGGTTGACTTCCAATCCGTTGGGCGCAATGATATACGTTTTTTCCCCATCGGCATAAAACAACAAGGCGATACGCGCCGACCGGTTCGGGTCGTACTCTATCGTCTTGACTGTTGCAGGAATACCATCTTTATTCCTCTTGAAATCGATAAAACGAAATTTGCGTTTGTGACCGCCGCCGATTTGACGCATCGTTCTGTGCCCTTCGTTGTTGCGGCCACCCGATTTGCGTTTACCGAAAACAAGGGATTTCTCCGGTACAGTAGCAGTGATTTCACTAAATGTACCGATAATCTTGTTTCTTTGCCCCGGTGTTGTGGGCTTTAATTTACGAATTCCCATTTGTTTTTTATTTAGTAAACGAGTTTCACGTAGACGAGTAAACGAGACCCGCCAACTTGTCAACTTGTTTACTCGTTAATTTATATATTACTAAAGAAATCAATTTGCTGTCCTTCTTTCAAAGTTACGATTGCTTTTTTGAATGCAGCTTCTTTTCCGTTAATCACTCCCGATTTGGTGTATCTCGACTTACGCTTGCCGTCGTAATTCATTGTATTGACTTTCACGACATTTACTCCGTAAAGCGCTTCGATAGCCGCTTTTATCTGCAACTTGTTCGCACTGGGAGTTACACGGAAACCCACCCGATTTTCTTTCTTTTCGGTGATAGCTGTCTGTTTTTCCGTTACGACAGGTTTTATAATTATTCCCATTTGTTCCTCCTTTTGTTAAAAATTATTCATTGCGTTGACCGAGCTTTCCAAAAGAACCAAATGCGCAGCGTCCAGCACTTTGTATGTATTCAGTTCGGAAACGGTTGTTACATCCGTTTTTTGCAGGTTACGGGCGGACAAATATATATTTGCGTCATTTGCCGGAAGTACGACCAGCAGTTTTTTACCGTCTAAGTTCAAATTTTTGGTTAATGCCAAAAATTCTTTGGTCTTCGGGGCTTCAAAAGTAAAATCTTCAACTACCGTGATTGCATCTTCTTTTACCTTGTAAGATAAAGCCGACTTGCGGGCTAAAGATTTTTCTTTTCTATTGACTTTGAAACTGTAATCTCTCGGTTTAGGGCCGAATACGCGTCCACCACCTACCATAACCGGCGAATTAATATCACCGTGACGAGCGCCACCGCCACCTTTTTGACGTCCGAGTTTGCGGGTACTTCCCGACACTTCGCTTCTTTCTTTCGATTTAGCTGTTCCCTGACGTTTGTTGGCCATGTGCTGTTTTACATCCAGATAAATCAGATGGTCGTTCGGTTCAATGCCAAATACGCCGTCTTTCAGGGTTACCTTTTTTCCTGTATCTTGCCCTTTAATATTATATACGCTTATTTCCATTATTTTTGAACTATTACGATTGAACCTTTTGCGCCCGGGACGGAACCTTTTACAAGAATCAGGTTATGGTCAGGCAATAACTTAATCACTTCAAGGTTTTGGGCAGTAACACGCTGATCGCCCATGTGACCTGCCATGCGCGTACCCTTGAACACTTTTGCAGGGTATGAGCAGGCGCCGATAGAACCCGGGTGGCGTTGACGGTCGCTCTGACCTAAGGTCATTTCGCCTACTCCCTTGAAACCGTGGCGTTTTACAACTCCTTGGTATCCTTTACCTTTCGACGTTCCGATAACGTCCACATACACATCACCGTTGAAGAAATCAACCGTGATTACATCTCCGGGTTTATAGTCCCCCTGTCCTTTGAACTCGGCCAAGTGTCTCTTGGGAGTTACGCCGGCTTTTTTAAAGTGTCCCAATTCGGGTTTTGTGGTATGCTTTTCTTTCTTATCCGCAAAACCTAACTGAACTGCTTCGTAACCGTCTTTTTCAACGGTTTTCACCTGGGTAACTACACAAGGACCTGCTTCAATAACAGTGCATGGAAGATTTTTCCCATCAGCACTGAAAACGGATGTCATTCCGATTTTTTTCCCAATTAATCCTGGCATTGCAATTTATTTTAATACATATTTATTCTTGTACTTTGTACGGGCGAACCTGTGTGTGTTCGCCCCTTTGTTATTTATCCGAACGGGTAGACACCGTAGGTTATTTACCCGAAAGGGGGCGGACACGCAGGTCTACCCCTACACTTTTATTTCTACTTCTACTCCACTCGGCAATTCCAATTTCATCAACGCATCAACGGTTTTTGCAGTGGAACTGTAAATGTCAATTAAGCGTTTGTAGGAAGATAATTCAAACTGTTCACGCGCTTTTTTGTTTACAAAAGTTGCACGGTTCACCGTGAAAATTCGTTTGTGAGTAGGTAACGGAATAGGGCCGCTTACCATAGCGCCGGTTGCTTTTACCGTTCTTACGATTTTTTCGGCTGATTTGTCAACCAAGTTGTAATCGTAAGATTTTAATTTAATTCTGATCTTTTGGCTCATTTGTTTTATTTATGACTTAAATAACTTTTTTCTTTTCCGGAAAAGAGCCGTTTCCTCTCCGAAAACTTTTAATTTTTGTCCGCTGTTTCATAAAAATATGCAAAAACGGGCTGCAAATTTACGCATAATTTTTAGAAAAACAATAAGTCATTCGGCATAAATTTGTTTTTTCAATGAAAACGGTTAATTATTTTTTCAGGTATTATTATTTTCATGCATGTAAGACAACAAGAAACAAATAACAATAAATTAATAGGATAATGGGGGTTTCAAACTCAAAGGCGAAACGGCTTACCACACCGAGGTATCCGAATCTCTGCACTACACAATCCGTTTTGATCGCACCGATGAAACAAGACGTGTAGAAATATCCGCTGCCTGGATTAATCCGCGCATGGAAGAAGGCTCATGGTCGGGAGATGTCGTGGAGGTAGTAAAATGAATGCCGTCAATCCGTTCTCTTTACGCTCTTCACTCCTTTGATTTTCTGTAAACAATTGATTAAAGTATTGATATCGTCCACGTCATGGATGGTAACTTCTATCGTTCCTCCAAAGAAACCGTCGCCGGAAGCGAGGCTTAATTTCCGCACATTGACCGACAAATCGTTAGCGATGACTTGGGTGATTTCACTCAAAATTCCTATCCGGTCGATACCTTTCACTTCTATGCTGCAAGGAAAAGAAAAAACTTTGTGTCCCGCCCATTCGCAGGAAATAATCCGGTCGCCGAAACGGGTTTTCAGCGTAAGCGCTACGGAACAAGACCGTTTGTGAACCTCCAAATGATTGTCGGTGCGGACAAAACCCAATACGTCGTCGCCGGGAATCGGGTTGCAGCAGGGCGCTGCAATGTAATTTTTCTGGAATCCTTCTTCTTCAAGAATATATGTTTTTTTTCGATCAATTTCACTGGCATCGGTCAAAAGGACCGGCGCCGGTTTATTTTCCGCATTTTCTTTGGACCCCGAACCGACATTGAAAGCGTGTTTCACAAATTTCATGAGGTAATTGCCTGATTTTTCCTTAAGTATCTTTTTGAGGTTTTCGGGCAATAAGTCCACCTGTTTTTCGGCAAGGGAGAAATATAAATCTTCCTTTTTAGGATAACCGTAGGAAGAAAGTAATTTATCAATGACTTGGATGGTGATTTCCATTCCTGCTTTTCGGAAAATTTCGTCAAGTATTTGTTCGCCTTCTCTGACTTTTTCTTTTTTTCTTTTTTTCAGGGACGATTCGATTTTGGTTTTGGCTTTGGCGGTTGTTACAAAATTGAGCCATTCCGGATATGGCGATTGCGAGCGGGAAGTCAGGATTTCCACCTGATCTCCCGAATTGAGTTTGTGGCTCAAAGGAACCAGGCGGTGATTTACTTTTGCGCCGATGCAATGGTCGCCAACATTGGTATGGATTTCATATCCGAAATCCAGGGCAGTAGCTCCTTGCGGTAAAGTTTTGATTTCCCCTTTCGGCGTGAAAACGAATATTTCGGAAGCATACAGATTCATTTTGATGGTATCAAGGAAGTCCATGGCGTTGGGGCTGGGCGCTTCGAGAATGTCCTGAATACGCTCCAGCCAACGGTCTAATTCGGTTTCTTTTTCGAGTTGGGGCGAATTGCCGTGTTCCTTGTATTTCCAGTGGGCGGCAAAACCTTTTTCCGCGATTTCGTCCATTTTGGCGCTCCGGATTTGTATTTCAATCCATTGCCCGTCGGGACCCATAACGGTGAGGTGAAGCGCCTGATAACCGTTGGCTTTAGGGCGGCTCACCCAATCGCGGATACGGTCGGGGCGCAGTTTATAAAGGTCTGTAACCGCCGAATAAATGTCCCAACATTGTTTTTTTACGTCAATATCCGGTTTAGGCTCGAAAACAATCCTGACGGCAAAAATATCGTAAATATCTTCAAAATCTACTCTTTTTACATGCATTTTGTTCCAAATGGAATAAATGGATTTGACCCTTTTCTGCATCTTGTAGCGGATGCCCAATTCGTCTAATTTCGGATGAAGCGGAGTGGTGAAATGGTCGTAAATTTTTTCGCGGTTGTTAGCCGTAGCTTCTAACTTTTGGCTGATTTGCCGGTATTCATCGGGATGCTCGTATTTGAAACTAAGGTCTTCCAATTCGGATTTGATGGCAAAAAGTCCCAGCCGGTGCGCCATCGGAGCGTAAAGGTACATCGTTTCGCCGGCGATTTTGTATTGTTTGGCGGGAAGAAGAGCACCCAGCGTTCGCATATTGTGCAGCCGGTCGGCTATTTTTATCAGGATTACCCGGATATCGTCCGACATGGTAAGCAACAGTTTCCGCATGTTTTCGGCCTGGGCGGAAGCGGCTTCCGCAAAGATGCCGCCGGATATTTTCGTCAGTCCGCCGACAATTTGCGCAATTTTATCCCCGAAAAGATTCCGGATATCTTCAACCGTGTAGTCGGTATCTTCAACAACGTCATGCAGCAGTGCCGAACAAATGGACGTGGAACCAAGTCCCATTTCATCACTGACAATCAAAGCAACCGCCAAAGGGTGCATGATGTAGGGTTCTCCCGAACGCCTTTTCACCCCTTTGTGGGCTTGGTTGGCAAACACAAAAGCCTTATTGATGATTTCAAACTTTTGCCGGTGGTTTGACCGCGAGTAGCTTTCAAGTAACCGCTCAAAAGCATCCCGGATCATTTTTTCTTCGCCGGCCATGTCGGTGATTACTTCATCCATCGGGGGTATTTCATATTTTAGGAACCCTGATGTACTGCCCTTTTCTCAAAGCCGAACTTCTCGTGTTGTTCAACCGCATCAAATCGGTCGGATCGTAACCAGGGAATTTTTTGGCAATCGTATAGTAAGATTCTCCGGCAAGCACTTTATACTGGACTGTTTCGTTGCTTGCAATTTGTTTTTCGTTTTTCATTGAAGTTTTGCCTTTCATCATCTGTTGTTTGACATTTTCAACAGTTATGTGGCCGGTAAATAAACCTTCAATGTTATAATTGGCAATATCATTTTCCTTTTCCGCGAACGCACAGGCCATCTGCGAAGGCAATTTCAAAACATACGGTTTTCCGTTTCCGGGGATAACGTCTTTTTTATATTGCGGATTCAATGCTCTAAGTTCTTCTTTGTCAATATTCAGGATAGTAGAAATCTGGTCAAAGTGCATTCGTTGATTAATCATTACGGTATCCGTTGCGGAAGGCGTTTCCATTTGAGCCGGATACAGCTGATGGTAAGCGTAATAATTCATCATATAGTTGGCGGCAATAAAAAGCGGAACATAAGCCCGGGTTTCCCGGGGAAGAAACCCGTAAATTTTCCAGAAATCCGTTTTTCCGTTCGCCCGCCGGATAGCTTTGTTCACGTTTCCGGCGCCGCAATTATAAGCGGCAATCACTAAACTCCATTCTCCGTAAATATCATACAGGTCTTTTAAATAACGGCAGGCGGCAACGGTTGATTTTACCGGATCCAGTCTTTCGTCAATTAAACTGTTGATTTCCAATCCGTAGCTCTTTCCGGTAGCCATCATAAACTGCCAAAGCCCGGAAGCGCCTCGCCGGGAACGCGCAGTCGGATTCAAAGCCGATTCTACGATAGTTAAATATTTCAGTTCCAAAGGTAAACCATATTTGTCCAAAATTTCTTCAATCATCGGAAAATAGACCGGCTCAATAGCTAACAAATATTCTACGAAAGGCCGGCGGTTGATATATTGTTCAATGCTTTTTCTGACGATATTGTTGTAAGGAAGCTCAATAACATTCGGAAGTTTCGACAGCCTTTTGCTATATGTTGCATCGTCGGCCAGCTTATGATTCTGATAGCCTTCATGGTTGATTTTAGCGGTATAATGTTTTACGAACCATGAATTTACCAGTTTATCCCAATTGGCGTCCCACTCTTCGGGAACCGAAAATGCGGCTGCTTCCATTTCAGGATTATCCTGTGCCTGTACAGACAGGCAAATAAAAAAAATGCTCAATAAACTAATTATTCTGTTCATATTATTTATACTTTTTTTGTAGTTGGCAAGTAAACGAGTTGACGAGTTAACGGGTAAAAAAACTTAATTTATATATATTGTGGTATGAATTGTCGGGTTCTCGTTTACCTGTTAACTCGTCAACTATAAATTTAAAAAGTGAAATTTAGTTGCAGCCCCAAAGAGCGGGAATTGGCGGCCGTCTTCTCAAAAAGCACAGGTTCAACCCGCATACTTAAATCAGGACTTACATCGAAATCAAACAATCGGGCGTCAACATACGCATCAATAATCCATAAGGCATACACTCCAACGGTGATGATAATACTCATATCCCGGTAATTCCGGTAATAATCTTTTTTAGCCTTTAAAGCCGAACTGAAGCGGTTTTTCTGCTCGCCGGTCCATTCGTTCAAGTCTTCGGGATAGGAACGCGGAACATAAACTTTCCATAAATCGGTAGTTTCGTCCACATCTTCAAACGCTATAAAAGCTTCTTTATAACCGGTATATTGGTTGTTATTCCAGTTAACGGCGTATGCGCATCCGATAAAACTTCCATACACCAGCGGCAGTTTCCAATATTTCCGGTTGTACATTTGTCCCAAACCGGGAACAATTGCCGAATAGATGATTGCTTTCGTTGAATTTGGTTTAAAAGCCGTATCCTGAAGGAAAAGTACCGTTTCTCTTTCGAGTGGCGCGGCTTCACTCCTTATAAAATCGCTCTGTGTAGTATCCCGTTGTTCGATAACATCCACTTCCTGAGCTTTCATACAGAAGAAAAAAAGGCAGAGTCCTGCCACTATCAAACCAATATGCACTTTCAAATTCTATAAAATTACCACTTTCAGGCGCCAAAATTACGAATTATTTTTTATAGAATCAAAAACATGCTTTATTCTTTCCAATTCTTTTTCATCCGAGAAAGAAATACTGATTTTTCCCGTTCCTTTTTCATTGAGGGAGACGGAAACTTTAGCTTCGAAAAATTTCGATAACTGTTTTTTTAATTCATCAAATTCTTTGGACGATTTTTTCGATGGGCGGTTTAGCGCGGATTCCGGCACATGAGTTGATTCTTGGGGATTATTCAACGCTCTTACAATTTCTTCCGTACGGCGAACCGAATATCCGTATTCCTGGATTTGTTCGTAAACCATTAACTGGTCGGAAGCGTCTTCGAGTGAAAGCAGGGATTTGGCATGTCCCATATCAATCTTTTTGTCTTTCAGTCCCATTTGAATTTCGGCGGGAAGTTTCAGCAATCGCAGGAAATTGGCGATGGTAGCCCGTTTCTTGCCGATGCGTTCGCTCAATTTTTCCTGCGTCAAGTTGTGCGTATTAATTAAGGTTTGAAATGCAAGGGAAATTTCAATGGGATTCAAATCTTCGCGTTGGATATTTTCGATAAGCGCCATTTCCATGACGTTTTCGTCGCTTGCCTTTTTGATGTAGGCCGGCACGGAAGCAAGCCCTGCCATGAACGAAGCCCTGTATCGCCGTTCACCCGAAATAATTTGGTAACGGTCGGGGCTGATTTCCCGTAAGGTAATCGGTTGTACCAAACCCAGGGCTTTGATGGAAGTTGCCAGTTCTTCCAAAGATTCTTCATCAAATACGGAACGCGGTTGTTCGGGATTAACTTCAATTTTGGATAGCTGCACTTCATTGATGGACGAAGAACCATTTGTATTCAAGTCGTCCATAGTAATCAATGCATTCAGTCCCCGTCCCAAAGCAGATTTCGTTTGTTTCGACATAGCAGGTTATTTATTTTTTGCAATCAGTTCCTGTGCTAACTGGATGTGGTTTTGCGATCCTTTCGACTCTGCGTCGTAGAGCAGTACCGGTTGTCCGTAACTCGGCGCTTCGCTCAGTTTGATATTTCGCTGTATAAGCGTATTGAAAACCATATCCCCGAAATGCTTTTTCACTTCCTCATAAATCTGGTTAGACAAACGCAGGCGGGAATCGTACATGGTCAGCAGAAAACCTTCGATTTCCAAATCAGGGTTTAATTTGGATTTAATGATTTTAATCGTGTTCAATAATTTGGAAATCCCTTCCAACGCAAAATATTCGCATTGTACCGGAATAATGACCGAATCGGCTGCCGTCAAGGCATTCACGGTAATCAAACCCAAGGAGGGCGAACAATCAATCAAAATATAGTCGTATTTGTCTTTGACCTTATATAAAAGGCCTTTCAATACTTTTTCCCGATTTTGGAAATTCAACATTTCGATTTCGGCGCCCACCAAATCAATATGAGATGGAAGTACGTATAAACTAGGCACTTCGGTAGGAAGTACCGATTCTTCGGGATTGACATTATTATCAATGATACTGTCGTAAATTGATTTTTTCAATTCCTTGATATCAATTCCCAAACCGGAAGATGCGTTTGCCTGAGGATCGGCGTCTACAATCAACACTGTTTTATCCAGCGCAGCTAATGAAGCGCCCAAATTAATGGCCGTGGTGGTTTTACCTACGCCCCCTTTTTGATTTGCCAAAGCAATTATTTTTCCCATAAGATGTTAATCAAATGATATGAAATTATTTTCGGATGCAAAAGTAATGTTTTTTATCGGAAGGATTAGCCTGCTTTCCGGAAAAACAGTGCAAAACAGTTGATAACTTGGTGCTTTGGTTAATAACTTTAT
>JAITCT010000288.1 GCA_031282925.1 Dysgonamonadaceae bacterium
TCGGCAAACATCTTCAATACCCCCGATATGAGGCGGGTAATAATTGGAGATATGTAAAACGCTTTTCATTTATGTTTTATTTTCAGGCTGTTGGCGCAAAGGTACGATAATTTCGGAACATAATAAAAGTTGTGCGGGGTGTTCGGCTCACTCCCAATCGCTGTGCTTCATTGGGGGTTATTGGTATTCAGATATGCGGACGGCGGTTATTGTGCTTGCGAAAATAATGTTGCATCTCTGCGAGATGCCGGTTCCATGTTCAAGCGCGGGGGCTTCACAATAACACAACCGGCAGAAGCCTCTAAGTTCATCAATGTACATGCCTGAAAAAACAGCGCTTTAAACAAAGAATTAACCGATTTTTATCCGTCGGTGTGCCATGTAAAAATTTTCATGTATATTTGCAATTCAAATATAATTACGAAGAAGGATATGATTAACAAAATCAATGCATTACTTGCCGAAATAACTCATTTGCACGCCGGTAACAGCGAAGAAATCGAGGCTTTAAGGATTAAATATCTGGGTAAAAAAGGCGAAATCACCCAATTAATGAACGATTTCCGCCTGGTAGCCCCCGAAGAAAAACGAGTTATCGGGAAAATGTTGAATGAGCTGAAAGAAAAAGCCCGGCTGCAAATCAACCTGTTGAAAGAAAGTTTCGATAATCCGGACGTTGCCGGCGATGCGCCGGATTTGACCCGAACTGCTTATCCTTATCGAACGGGGACAAGGCATCCGCTTTCCATCGTCAGGAAAGAAATTTGCGACATTTTTGCCCGTTTGGGATTCAGCATTGCCGAAGGCCCCGAAATTGAAGACGACTGGCATGTTTTCTCTTCCCTGAATTTTGCCGAAGATCATCCGGCACGCGACATGCAGGACACGTTTTTTGTGAAACAGGGAAAAGATTTGCTGCTCAGAACGCATACTTCTTCCGTGCAAACGCGCGTCATGGAAAAGACGCAGCCGCCGATTCGCATCATTTGCCCGGGGCGGGTGTACCGGAACGAAGCGATTTCTTACCGGGCGCATTGTTTTTTCCATCAGGTAGAAGCCCTGTATGTTGATAAAAATGTTTCCTTCGCCGATTTACAGCAAGCACTTCTCTTTTTTGCCAGGGAAATGTTCGGAGCCGGTACGGAAATCCGCCTGCGCCCCTCGTTTTTCCCGTTTACCGAGCCGAGCGCCGAAATGGACATCAGCTGCAATCTTTGCGGCGGAAAAGGCTGCCCGTTCTGTAAACATACCGGTTGGGTGGAAATACTGGGTTGCGGCATGGTCGATCCCAACGTGCTGGAAAACTGCGGAATAGACGGTAAAACATATTCCGGCTACGCCCTTGGAATGGGTATCGAACGGATTGCCAATCTCAAATACCATGTGAAGGATTTGCGCCTGTTTTCCGAAAACGACATCCGGTTTTTACGGGAATTTGAATCGGCAACATGACAAAAAAAGAACGATACGAAAAAGTAATCGACTGGTTTGAGCGGAATATGCCTGTCGCCGAAACGGAATTGCGTTATCAAACACCCTTCCAGCTGTTGATTTCGGTAATTCTGTCGGCGCAATGTACCGATAAACGGGTTAATATGGTTACTCCCGCCCTGTTTGAGGCTTTCCCTACGCCGGAAGTTTTGGCGGCGTCGAATAAAGAAACGGTTTACGAATACATAAAAAGCGTTTCCTACCCCAACAACAAGGCCCGCCATCTGGTTGAAGCGGCTAAAAAATTAATCGGCGATTTTGACGGGCAAGTTCCCGCGAGCATTGAAGATTTGACGAAATTGCCCGGCGTGGGAAAAAAAACGGCAAACGTGATTGCTTCGGTCGTTTTCAACATTCCCGCTTTGGCGGTAGATACGCATGTTTTTCGGGTGGCCAACCGTATCGGCTTGACCGACAATTCCAAATCGCCCCTGGCAACGGAAAGGGAACTTACCCGGCACATTCCCAAACGGCTTTGGTCGGTTGCACACCACTGGCTGATTTTGCACGGGCGCTACGTTTGCGTTGCCCGGAAACCACGGTGCGGGAATTGCGGCCTGCAGCCCTTTTGCTTCGCCTACGGCTCGCAATGACGGGTGCGGTAATTCCACGCTGGTGCGAGCACAGCCTCGCACCTTTTACATGTATTTGTACCCGACAGGCGATTTGCGCTGTTTTTCTTCCAGTATCGTATTGACAATCTGCTCAAACAGGAGGATAGCGCCTTCGTATCCCAGCGTCCTTGTGTGTGCGGCGCCAATGCGGTCGTGTACGGGAAAGCCTGTGCGGACGAGGGGAATGTCCATCTTCCGCGCAATATAGTAGCCTTTGCTGTTGCCTATCATCAAATCGGGCTTGAGTCCGGTCATCAGGCTTTCCATCTGTTCAAAGCTCATCCCCTGTCCGACAATCATATCCGGAGGATATAAATCGCCCAGGACGTTTCTTAAAGTGTCTTCCAGCCTGCCGCTTTCGCCTCCAGATGCACAAAGCGCCGGACGGATGCCGGTTTCCGCAGCAAACGACGCCAGGGCAACCACCATATCTTCTTCCCCGTAAATCACGGCGCGTTTGCCGGATACGTATTTATGGCCGTCAATATAAAGGTCGACGAGGCGTCCGCGCTGTTCGCGGTATTTCTGAGGCATGGCTTTCCCGGAAACCGCGGAAAGCAGGTCGAAAAACCTGTCCGTTTCATTGACGCCGACCGGCAGGCCTGTTCTCCGGCAGGGGACGTCGAAATGCTTTTGCAGGTATTCCCCCGCCGATTCCGATTGACGGTTTTCCCTGACGGCTCCGTTCCTGCCGCCGGAGTTCAGGATGTAGCCCAACTCTATCGAAAGCATTGCCGATGCGCTGCGTTTCAGGTCGGCAAGGCTCGTCCCGCCTTCGGGAATACGCCGGCAGGTATCCCACGAAACGCCGTCAAGCGTTTGGGAATAATCGGGAAACAGGACGGTATCTGTTCCGAAATCGCCGGTTACCTCTTTCAGGTGGCGGATATCTTCGGGCGAGATAAAATTGTTGAACAGGTTGATATGCTTCCCTCCCGCGCCGCCGGCGCACGCCAAAGACTTGACGGCGGCGTAAACCGCTTCATGGAAACCGTCGTAATGCGTTCCCGAATAGCTTGGCGTGGAAGCGTAAATCATGGCAGGCAAATCCTTTTCCCCGGCATGTATGTCCCGGTATTCGCTGATTAGCCGCTGTACGTCTTCGCCTATCGTTTCACTCAGGCAGGTGCTTGCTATGGCGATGACTTCCGGGTGATACTGGCTGATGATATTGTCGATGCCGGTATTGAAATTCCTGTTTCCGCCGAAGATGGTTGTCGCTTCGCTGAAATTGGAGGAGGCAATGTCCACCGGCTCGCGGAAGTGGCTTATCAGGTAACGCCTGATATAGGTTGCGCATCCCTGTGAGCCGTGAAGCATGGGCAATACGCCTTCAATGCCTCTGAATGCTACACATGCGCCCAAAGGAGCGCATTGTTTGCAGGCGTTGCAGGACGCAACTCGTGTGCGGGCGTCGCAATCGCTCGATTGCGGGTGTCGCAACCGCTCGATTACGGGTGTCGCAATCGCTCGATTACGGGCGCCGTAATTGAGCGACTGCGGGCGCCGTGCCTGCATGAATGTCCAAACAGGGCTTGTAACCGTTTCATACACTTCGCGGGCAAAGTTCAACATGCCTTCGTATCCGGCGAGGGCGAGTTTCCGCTCATGGTTGTGGTCGCAGAAGCCGATTCCCAGCTTACAGGCGATGGGGCGTTCCTTAACGCCGCCGATAAATAATTCTGCGCCCGTTTGTTTTACAAATTCCGAAAGCTCCACGGGGTTGGAATCATCGACCAGGATACAGCCGTCGTCGCAAATGGCTTTCAGCAGCTTGTAATCTTCCGTGTTACCGGTCTGCGTACCGGCAATCATCGTTTTAATCCCGATAAGCCGCAGGGCTTTTACCAGCGAGATGGCTTTGAATGCGCCGCCTACGTATATGGCCGCTATTTTCCCCTGCAAGGCTTTTTTGTAGGGTTCGAGGGTGGGCAACAGGCGGCTTAGCTCGTCTTTTACCACTTCGCGGGCTTTATTCATCACCGTTTCGCTGCCGAAGAATTTGGCCACTTCATAAAGCGCGTCCGACATGTCTTCTATCCCGAAATAGGAAACTTT
>JAITCT010000318.1 GCA_031282925.1 Dysgonamonadaceae bacterium
ATAGGTTCTTTATAAAGAACGTGCCTTTCGAAAGGATAATCTAAATACGACTTGTTATTCGCTTCCAAGCTTTCTTTTTCCCTCAAGAAAATTTTTCCGTTATGAATCAAAGCAATACGAACAATTGGATGTAAGTATTGACTTTTCATTTGTATAGATTGACTATAAGCAATCTTTCCGTACACTATTCCCGATTTATTAATAATAGGAAGCCATTTTTCATCGCGTATCATGCGAATGAACAAGAAAGGTGTAAATAAAGACCTTATTATTTTATTAATTTTCATCTGTACATCAGTTTTTTTAAGGTTTCATATATGGAGCCCGCTTTCTATTCATATTTTCATATGCAGGTTATGTATTTTGGACTGACATACCTAATAACATTATTTCAATGTAAAAAGTTTCAAAGTTAGGGTAAAAAATTCGCCGAATGATAGGACGAACGGACTAAAGGCCCGCTTTCCACATGGTTAAATCCTTTGTTATAAGCAATTTCTTTGTATTTGTTAAAAACTTCGGGATGCACGTAATTTTCAACCGGAATATGCTTTTTGGACGGTTGCAGATATTGTCCGATAGACAAAAGTTTGCATCCCACGCTTAGCAAATCGTCCATCAATTCGTCAATTTCATTTTCCGTTTCGCCCAGCCCGACCATCAATCCGGATTTGGCTGCGACTTGCGCATTTGCGATTTGTTGCAAAACCGCCAGGCTTTGCTCATACCGGGCAACGCTCCGCACCTTGGGGGTTAATCGTTTGACGGTTTCCATGTTGTGGGAAATCACTTCGGGACGGGTCTCAATGACCGTATTCAAACAAACCGCGTTCCCCTGGAAATCGGGGATAAGCGCTTCAAGTGTAGTTTGCGGGTTCAGGTTTTTAATCTGCCGGACAGTTTCCGCCCAATGCTCCGCCCCGTAATCCGGCAAATCGTCACGGTCAACGGAAGTAATTACCGCATGTTTCAAACCCATTTCCCGGATGGAACGGGCGATTTTTGCAGGTTCATCGGGATCAAGCGGTAAAGGCCGGCCGGATTTTGTGTTGCAAAATTTACAGGAACGGGTGCAAACGTCCCCGCCAATCATGAAAGTGGTGGTTCCGCGATTCCAGCACTCGCCTAAATTCGGACATCTTCCGCTCCGACAAATAGTATGCAAGCCCTGGGATTCTACAAGATTGCCCGTTGCGGAAAACTGCCTGCTGTTTCCCGGATTAATTTTTAGCCATTCCGGTTTTCTCATGTTGCTTTTGAGTTACGAGTAAACGAGTTGACAAGTTAACGAGTTGATGAGTAAACTTGTTAACTCGTTTTCTTGTTTACTCGTTAACTCACCAACTCGTTTAAGGATAAAAATTTCTAATTTATAAGACATTGGATATTGAGCGTAGGGCTGAAAGCCCGATAAACATTAGCGCAGGGCAACACCCTGCGAAACAAATGCCCCGCAAATAACTAAGCCCTGAAAGGGTGTAATCAAATGAAATAAGACGGATTCCGCCCCGTTGGGGCTTAATGGCGAGGGGGACACTTTCCAACACAGGGCGTTGCCCTGTACCAATGATTTACGGGCTTTCAGCCCTCTTGCAGAAACGCGGTATGTTACGTCTCTGCCTCTAAAACTGTTATAGCTTGTATTTTCCATTACTTACTCGTCGAATACTTCTTCGGGATAGCGTTTCATAACAAGCGGGTATTTTTCGGGATGTTTCAGGCTTTCTATTTCCAAATCCACATCCAGCGCCTCCCAGCGGATACCTTCATTGCCGCAACACATTTTGACATTGAAGATGTCGGATACTTTGGCATGCCTAAACCACGGATTTTTACTGTATGAAAGGAAAAAATCACCATCGTTTGTTTCCAATGCAATACCCGTGGGGGTAATTGCGTGCACCTTAACAAAAGTGCCGTTCCCATCTTTCTTTGAAATCGTTTTCATTGTTTTCTATTATTTTTTTGATTTCACTTAATTCAAATGCTTTAAATCCATTATTTTCACTCAATTCGACAGAAGGCTCAAGCCAGTACTTACATTTTTATTGTCTTTGATTACATGAACATGTTTTCGGTCTTCTTCTTTCGACCATACAAACAGCCTGTATTCTTTTTCGTTTTTGAATATCGGACTCATTTCTCCACTGTTTTATTATAATACTTCGCGCAGTGATGATGTCCGATTTTTTAAAAAGTAAACGAGTAAACTTGTTTACTCGTTTACTTGGCACCTAAAGATTTCGATTCAAAAAATCAATAATCCTGCTATATAAATGCATCCGCGTTTCAAAACCCAAAAGACTGTGGTTTTTATCCGGATATATTTGCGTATCAAACATTTTCCCCGCTTTTCCCAAGGCCTGCACATAATACATTGTATTTTGGAAATGCACATTATCGTCGGAAGCGCCATGCACCAACAGCAAACGTCCCTGCAAATCGGCCGCCAGATTCATCGCCGAAGAAAGCCTGTAACCGTTTTCATTTTGCTGCGGCGTTCTCATAAACCGCTCCGTATAAACCGAATTGTAAAACCTCCAGTCGGTAACGGGCGCAATGGCAACGCCGGCTTTGAAAATGCCGTTTCCCCGGCTCATAGCCATTAAGGTATTGTATCCGCCATAACTCCAGCCCCAAATGGCTATCCTGTTTTTATCCACGTAGTTTAAACTTCCCAAATACGCAGCGCCTGCAATCTGGTCGTCCGATTCGAAAATGCCTAACTGCATGTAAGTACATTTGCGGAAAGCTTCGCCCCGCGCGCCTGTTCCGCGGCCGTCGACGGCAGCGACAATGCAGCCCGTATTGGCAAGGTAAGCCGTCCAGTCCATTTCATACCGGTCTAAAACCGTTTGGGAATTAGGGCCGCCGTATTGCACCATCAGCACGGGATATTTTTGCGTGGCCTTGAAATCGACCGGCTTCATCATCCAGCCGTTCAGCACATCCCCCGACGAACCGGTAAAGGTGAAAAATTCTTTCTTTGGATATTGCAGCGTTTTCAAAACGTCCTGTAAGGCCGAATTATCATTCAAAGTCAAAAGTTGTTTGCCTTTTTCGTCGTGAACGGTGATAATTGCCGGCGTTGTCGTGCTTGAAAAATGATTGACGAAATATTGGTAAGTACTGCCGAATGTTGCCGAGTTGGTTCCTTCATTGATGGACAGTTTGGTTTTAACGCCTTTTGCATCCGTTTTATACACCGAGCGCCGCAAAGGATTTCCTTCGGCCGACTGGTAATAAACCGTCTTTGTTTCGGGATTAAAACCGTAAAGCGCTGTAACGTCCCAGTTTCCGGCAGTTACCTGCCTGTCCCGAATCCCGTTGGCGGTATATAAATAAATGTGGGCGAATCCGTCTTTTTCGCTGACATACAAGAAATGGTCCTTGCTGAAACAGATAGCGCGAATCCAGTCGGGATCGATGTAATATTTGTTTTCATCGTGAAGAACCAGGCGGGCGACGGTTGATTTGGGATTGGCATAGTACATGTCGAAACGGTTTTGATTCCGGTTTAAAATCATAACGGCCAATTGATCGACATTTTCCGTAAAACGGATTTCCGGGATATAACCGTCGGCGTCCATCGGGATATTCATTTTCTTCGTGTCTTTCGTATCTACATTGTAAGCATAGACTTCTGCAACAGAATTGTTTTCGCCCGGTTTCGGGTATTTGTATTCATAAAAGCCGGGGTATAACGAATCGTCGAAAAGCTGGAAACGGTAAACCGGCACTTTCGATTCATCGGATTTGACAAAAGCCAGGAATTTACCGTCAACCGACCAGGTCATCAAGCAAGTTGTTGCAAATTCTTCTTCATATACCCAATCCGTTACGCCGTTCAGGATTTTACCCTGATCGCCGTCTTTGGTAACCTGTGATTCGGTATCGTAATCGAACTTCTTCAACCAGATATTGTTGTCTCTCACGAACGCACACATTCTTCCATCGGGTGAAAAGAGGGGGATTTGCAATTTTCCCGGCGTGTCCGACAAGGGTTTCAGGAAATTTCGCCGCACATCGTAGTCATAAATATTCGCTTTCCACGAACGGCGGTAAATCAATTCTTTGTCCGTCCATACCAAAATGCGGAATCCTGTGCGGCTAACGGCATATCCTTCAATCTTTTCCAGCCGGGTTTCCCGCGCTTTATCCACATGAAACAGCGTATCGGTTATTTTTCCGGTTTTATAAGCATATTTAACAATCGCTTTACCGTCGGCGCTCAACACCGTGTAATGCTCCCCGTCGGGCAACGAACGCATTTCACCCGCATTTTCCGAAACATACGCTTGTTTAAGGATATCATTGAGTTGTATTTGATTACTTCCGGTTTGAGCGAATAAAAAATACCGTGAAAGAATAAAAAGAAACAGGATAATTGCTTTGTTCATATCTAAGAATCTGAAATTTTGTGCAAATATAATGCTTCTTTATTAAACAGGCAATTGATAATGGAATTGAATATAAAAAAGAATGCAATTGAACATCAACACAGTCAAATTCGCCCTGCCGTTTCTCATGATTTTTCGGAAAAAGAAAAACGGTTAATTCTTTATTTTTGAGGCGCTGTTTTTTCATTGCAATCAATCCCGTCAGGGATTAAAGCCCGGTAGAAATGATTAATTCCGCACCGCACCCCGCATGACGTTAGTTATGCGGACGGTTCAGCTTACCCCCAATCGCTACGCTTCATTGGGGGTTATTGGTATTCAGATATGCGGAGTGTGGTTATTGGGTCTGTCAAAATAATGTTGCATCTCTGCGAGATACCGATTCCCTGTTCATCAACGTACATGCCTGAAAAAACAGCGCCTTAAAAAATAACTTCTTTTTGCCTTGGGGGAAAGTTAGTGGGTAAAAAGGTTATTAATTTCATCCGACAACATTTGAATGCTTTTATTGCAGGACATTAAAATATTACTTTCTTTGCTGTTGGAAAAAAGGAATTGTTGGGCTACCAGCCGGTCTTTACAGGAAACGGCAATCCAAACCGTCCCGACAGGTTTTTCAACCGTGCCGCCGTCGGGTCCGGCAATGCCGGAAGTTGCTATCGCGCAGTCGGAATTAAATATGCGGCGTGCGCCTGAAGCCATCTGTTCGACAACTGCCCGGCTGACTGCCCCGCGTTTTTCAATATCGTCCGGAGA
>JAITCT010000038.1 GCA_031282925.1 Dysgonamonadaceae bacterium
ACAGTATGCTGCCGCTGAAAAAGCCCGTAGTCAGTATTGAATACCAGACGGGAGAATTACTTCCTGAAATTGAAATACTCCGCAATTCAATAGTGGACGTGCGCTGTACCGATTCGGACGGACGGCAGTTTATCGTTGAAATGCAGATGTACTGGACGGAAAGCTTTAAGAGCCGCGTACTGCTGAACGCTTCCAAAGCTTACGTGATGCAGTTGAACAAAGCTGAAAAATACGAACTCCTTCAACCTGTTTACGCATTAAGTTTTGTAAACGAAATCTTTGAGAAATCGCCCGAAATGCAAAACGAATACTATCATCACTACAAAATAGTCAATATCAAAAACACGCAAAAACAGATTAAAGGACTGGAATTTGTGTTCATTGAGCTGCCCAAATTTCGACCTCAGAGTCACGGAGAGAAGAAACTGCACGAACTCTGGCTTCGCTTCCTGACCGAAATCAACGAACGGACGCGGGAAGTGCCGCAGGAATTACTGGAAAACGGCGATATCCGGGAAGCGGTACAGTATATGGAAATCAGCGCCTACACGAAAGAACAGTTATTTACCTATGACAAGTTCAGGGACGGCATCATGACCGAGCGCAGCGTAATATCGGATGCATGGCATAAAGGCCTGGAAGACGGGGAAGAAATCGGGTTGCAAAAAGGATTGCAGGAAGGACGAAAAGAAGGATTGCAGGAAGGACGGAAAGAAGGATTGCAGGAAGGACGAAAAGAAATTGCATTCAATTTACTGCAAATGGGTATTTCGCCGGAAGACATTATGCAAAGCACCGGCTTGACGGAAGATGAAATCCGCAGTTTGCAAAATAAAAAAGAATAAAAATGGAACCCGCGCAGGCACAACCCAATGTCATCAAAGTTAAGACAATAATTGTTTGGTATGATAAAATTTTTGGACTTACAAAAAATCAATGCACAATATGCCGGTGAATTAAAGCAAGTTGCATGTGAGGTAATTGATTCGGGCCGGTTTCTTCAAGGAGAACGGGTTGCCGCTTTTGAACGGCAGCTTTCGGAATATACCGGTGTAAATCACGCGGTTGCTTGCGCCAATGGGTTGGATGCTTTGCGTCTGATTTTGAAAGCGTATATCGAATTGGGCGTAATGGAAGAAGGCGACGAGGTAATCGTGCCGGCTAATACATTTATAGCATCAATCCTGGCAATTACGGATAATCATTTAAATCCGGTTTTGGTGGAGCCGGATATTCAAACATACAATCTTTCGATTGCGGGTATTGAATCACATATTACTTCCCGTACAAAAGCAATTATGGTTGTTCATCTCTATGGCCGCGTTTGTTGGCCGGACGGATTGGACGTTATTGCCGACAAATATAATCTGAAAATCATAGAGGATAATGCTCAGGCTATCGGGGCTTGTTATTTTAATAACGGGGTCAAAAAACGGACGGGAAGTCTGGGCGATGCGGCCGGGAACAGTTTTTACCCGGGTAAAAATTTGGGCGCTTTGGGCGATTCCGGTGCGGTAACAACTGATGACAAAGTGTTGGCTTCCGCCGTAAAGGCTTTGGGCAATTATGGTTCCATGCAAAAATATGTGTTTGAATATAGGGGGTTGAACAGCCGGATGGATGAGATACAAGCGGCTTTCCTTTCCGTAAAACTAAAGTATTTAGACGCCTGTAACGAGGCGCGGCGGGAAATAGCGAATTATTATATGGAACACATCAAGAATGAAAAAATTTCGTTGCCTTTAACGCCTGCAAATCGGGAATCGCATGTATATCATTTGTTTGTAGTCCGGACGGAAGACAGGGATCATTTGCTTGATTATTTGAAAAGCCATGAAGTCCGGGCATTGATTCATTATCCGGTTCCGCCTCATAAGCAGGCAGCTTATAAAGATTGGAACGGTTTATCTTTGCCGGTTACGGAAAAAATTCACAGAGAGGTTTTAAGTCTTCCGGTGAGTCCGGTGATGGAGGAGAAAGAAGTGAAGCGGGTTGTTGAGTTATTAAATCAATATTGACCGGCATGGCTGAGAATAACAATCCGCTGGTTTCGGTTATTGTTTCGTGCTACAATCATGAGCAGTACATTGAAGAATGTATTTTGAGTATTGTCAACCAGACTTATAAGCCTATTGAACTGATTGTTATAGATGACGGTTCGGTTGATAATTCCCCCGTGATTCTCCGCCGCCTCCGGGATCAATACGGATTCTTTTTGGAAGTCCAGGCAAATATGGGTATTGCCAAGACGCTGAACAAAGCCATACGCAATTATTCGCACGGGAAATATTTGGCCGGTTGCGGTTCGGATGATTTTTGGGCGCCGGACAGGATTGAAAAACAGGTATTGTATATGGAAGCTCATCCGGAATATGCGATGGTATTCGGGAAAGTACATACGGTTGATAAAAACGGCAGGATAATAGCGAATTTCAATATAATCGATCCGGTTACGGACCGGGGGGAAAGCCCGACATTTGAATCGCTTGTCGAGAGGAATCCGATTCCGGCCATGACGGTTTTGTTGCGGAAGGATATTTGGGAAGCGTGCGGAGGATACAGTGAGGACACCATTATTGAAGACTTGGATATGTGGTTGAAAGTTGCTTACCGTTACCGAATCGGTTACCTGGACGATTATTCGGCTTATTATCGCTGGCATGGAAATAATGCCACAGCCGATACATTAAGCATGGAAAATGCCGTGTGGGCTATCTTGCAAAACCGGCGGGATATGATGTCCCCGCCTTTTGCAAAAAAAATGCTGGCGCGAAGGGCGTCGATTTCATTTAATATTTTGTCGCGGCGGCATAAAAAAGCCGCTTGGGGGTTTTTGAAGAAAAACTGTTCTTACTGGGATGGGTTTATTCTTAAAAACTATGCGAAAGGGTTTTTTAAGTTGGTATTTTGTTGGAAGAAAAACGGCAAATCGCTTTGGAAGTGAATAAAACGGGTGCATCATAACACGGAGGGACACAGAGTGTAGGGAATAAGGACTCCGCGTGTTGCAGGGTCTTGCATCCGGTTCAAAAAGAACTTCGGTTTATGTAATAAATAATCGCTATCTTCGTAGCGTGATTCGCGAAATAATTACATACGAAAATTATTATGACGACTTTATTGCGACATTATCTGCTGATGTAATAAAGAAGTTTCACTATGTTTTCGATTTGTTATCAACGGAAGCCAGAGTGAGTAAAAAGTTTGTGAAGCACGTAAGGGAAGGAATATACGAAATCAGGGTAATATATACCGCCTTTTCTTTATTTTCGACGAGGACAAAATTGTAGTTCTCTTTAATGGATTCCAAAAGAAAACGCAGGAAACTCCTGAAAAAGAAATACAAAAAGCAATAAGAATAAAAAAAGAATATTATGACTACAGGCAAAATCAGGAGCATTAGCGAAGAAATGGACAGGTTGTACGGAAAAGCCGGCACTCCGGAACGCGAACAATTTCGCCGCGAAGCATACGCCTATTGCAAGGGTACGGGCAAAGCCCGTGCCTCAAAGACAGAAAAAATATTGTCAAGCCCGCCGGCGAGACATTTTATGAAACAAGTGTTTGAAAATATCCCAATGAAGAATAAATGAAAACATCTCTGAAAGTAATCATTTTATTTTTAATCGTCTTTAATTTCAGGATACCTTATTTCTATGATACGGCGGTGCTTTCGGTAATCATTTCGTTATTATACTACATCATTGTTAGAAGGTCAATCCCGTTTTATCAGTTTAACTCAAGGTATGTTGTTACGATTCTTGCAGCTACGGTTGCCATGATTTGTATTGTGATGCTGATAACCGTTTTCCACGGCAGGTATGACTTTACGTTATATATGAAGCGTTTTACACTGCAACTGTTCATGCTGTTTGCTTTGGCGACGGCTTATCCGCTTATGATTGAGGGAAAGGAAGAACAGGCTCTTGAGGAAACGCTGAAAATCATTTGCTATACATTTGCCTGGGAAGGGGCGATTCATTTGACGGGGTTTATTTATAATCCGTTTGGTGAATGGCTTATTCGCCTGCTGTCGGAAGACAGGAAGATTGTTGATTCGTATGTTTCGGATTATTATATCCACCGCTTCCGGTTTTATGCCATGTCGGGCAGTGTCTTTTTCGAGCTTCCCGCCGCTATGGGAGTTGCCTGTATTGTCTATTTCAGGTTACTGTTGGAGAGGGGACAAAAATATATGGGCTATTTTATCTCTATTGTTGTCCTTATGCTGCTTTTGGCGGGTATTATGCTGTCGGGACGTACCGGTTTTATCGGATTATTTACGGGGTTGCTTTATTATATTGTATTTATGTCGAGGAGCGGATGGAAAAAAGACATTTGGAGGCTGGTAGCGGCAAGCGCTTTGCTTGGGTTTATTTTTTATTCGGCCTTATCCGATAAACAAAAGAATGATTTTAACGAACAGTTGCTTCCGTTTGCTTTGGAAGGTTATTATAACTGGAAAGAGTACGGCACTTTTTTTATCCGCTCTGCCGATGTAACGATGGACTCCCACTATTTCCCGCTAAAAGCTGAGACTATTCAAAAAGGGCATGGCGTTGAGGCAATGTCCGTACCTTTTTACCGACATACGGACGCCGGTTATATGAATGCTTTGGTTTTCGGGGGTATTTTCTATTTGCTGGCTTTGGTTGCCTATCAATGCTTGTATTTCATCAAACCGCTGTCTTTAGCGCGGTTGCGTGTTGATGCGAATGGGCGCAGGCGTGACTTTTGGTTTTTTACAATCCTTTTGGCGTATATGTTCGTCATGGAATATAAGGGAGTTGCCTTAGGGTCGCAGCACTTAACGGAAGTTGTATTCCTTTTTATCTGTTCCGCTTATATAACACAGCATTATTTCCGGGAAGATTATGGGCAGGACAGTTAACCCCAAAATTCTCTATTTGTTACCCGGCGGGCTTTTTAACCCTGCGGGAATGGAGCGGGTAATCACCATTAAGGCCGGTTATCTGGCCGAAAAACTGAATTATGACGTTTCAATCGTAACTACCGAACAAATGGGGCGTCCCGTTTTCTACCCTTTGTCGGGGAAAGTTCACCTTTATCATTTGGATACAGGAATTTATGCGAGATTCGGAAAAGAGTCGTATGCGGAAAAGGTTGTTTCCCGCTTTTTCAAGACTTTGAAATATAAACGGGAACTTACGCGGTTGCTGCCGGAAATCCGTCCCGATATTACGGTTTCCACGCTGGGATTGGATATCGGGTTCTTAAACAGCCTGAAAGACGGGAGTATTAAACTGGGAGAACTTCATTTTCCGGGTAATTTCCGGTCTTTAACGGCCGGTAAACTGTCCGGGGGGAGTATTCCGAATTGGGTGGCCAAACTGCGAACGGAAGAACTCAAGCGGAAGTGCGCCCAATTAAAACGTTTGGTTGTATTGACCGAAGAAGAAAAGTCGTTTTGGGAAAACAGCCGCAATATAGAGATTATTCCCAACCCGCTTCCTTTTTATTATGAAACGGAAGCGGAATTAACCGGTAAAAAAGCGTTGGCGGCAGGCCGCTTAGTTTACGAAAAAGGCTTCGATATGCTGATAGAAGCATGGGGAATCGTTGCGGAAAGGCATCCCGGCTGGGAGTTGTCTATTTTCGGAGACGGGGAGAGAAAAGCAAGCCTGCTCCGGCTGATTGACGAAAAGGGCTTAAGCGGCGCGGTAAAAATTCATGAACCGGTTGCGGATATACAGCATGTTTATCCCGAATATTCGATTTTTGTTTTCACATCCCGTTACCTTGATGCACTCCCGATGGTTTTGTTGGAGGCAATGTCGTTTGGGTTGCCTGTGGCGGCTTTTGACGCGCCTTGCGGACCGAAAGACCTTATTCGCGACGGCGTAAACGGTTTCCTTGTTAAAACGGGAGATATTCAAGGTTTGGCCTGTAAAATCATCAATCTTATAGAAGCAAGCGGTTTAAGGAAAAGCATGGGGAAAGCATCCAAAGCGTTTTCTTCGGATTTCCGCGTTGAGAAGATAATGGGTCGCTGGGACAAATTGTTTACGGAATTAATCAATGAAAAAAATAGTAGTATCGGGAATTAACCTGTTCCGCGGAGGAACGCTTAAAGTGATGCGGGATTGCCTTGCCGCTTTATCTGCTTTCGCGGGAAACGATTACGAAATTATTGCCTTGGTCTGCAATGAGAATCTGTATCCGCCGTATCCCAATGTCCGGTATATTTCTTATCCCAAGTCGCGTAAATCCTACTTTTTCAGGTTGTATTACGAATATGCCGGATTTAAGAAACTTTCCCTGCGGTTGAAACCATATTGCTGGTTTTCCCTGCATGACATAACGCCTCATGTGGTTGCGGAAAAACGAGTGGTTTACTGCCACAATCCCTATCCCTTTTTCAAGCCCGGCATCAGGGGGCTTTTCCTGCAGCGGAATGTTTTTTTCCTGTGTTTGCTTTCCCGATATTTGTACGGGATCAATATCCGGAAAAACGATTATGTTGTTGTGCAGCAGGAATGGTTGAGGCAGGCTTTCAGGAAAATGTTTTCCACAGATAAGGTCGTAGTCGCCCTTCCGGTGAGCGGGAAAAAGGAAAAAACTGTCCCGGGAAACCGGAACGGCAGGAAGGAGAAAGTGTTTTTCTATCCGGCAACGGCAATCCTTCAGAAAAACTTTGAAGTCATTTGCAAGGCAGCCGCACTTTTGGAAAAGGAAGGGATTGCAGGTTTTGAAGTGATACTGACGCTTGAAAAGACCGATAACAGGTATGCAGGTTCTATCTACGCGGCTTATCACGCTTTGAAAACGCTGAACTTTGCCGGTTTCCTGCCGCCCGAGGCGGTGAATGCCTGCTATGAAAATTCGGACTGCCTTCTTTTCCCTTCCAAAGCGGAAACTTGGGGTTTACCGGTGTCGGAGGCGAAAGAATACGGCAAACCGATGTTTTTGGCAGATTTGCCGTATGCCAGGGAAACGGTTGGGAAATACGATAAAGTGTGTTTTTTTGATCCCGACGATGCGGGGCAATTAGCCGCTTTGATGAAGAACTTTATAAATGGAACGATTGTTTATGATGAAACCGAAAATATTTGTTATGAACAACCGGTCGTTTATAACTGGGATGAATTAATACGGTTTTTAATCAAAGGATAGAAAGGTAGCCGGTTTATTTTATTTCTTTATATTATGCACAAGATGAATCTTTTATCAACATTAATTTTCCTGGCTTTTCTGCCGGGAATCCGCGCGGTAAATGCCTGCCCGCCGCCGGAGCCTTACGGCGCAATTCCTGCCGGAAAGCAGACTGACTGGCAGAAAATGGAATACTGCATGTTTGTCCATTTCGGGCCGAATACGTTTACCGACGTTGAATGGGGCGACGGCAGGGAAGACCCGAATGTTTTCAATCCTGCCGCCCTCGATTGCCGGCAATGGGCAGCAACCGCGAAAGCGGCCGGCATGAAGGGCATTATCATTACCGCCAAGCATCACGATGGCTTTTGCCTGTTTCCGAGCAAATACAGCAGGCACACGGTCAGGGAAAGTTTATGGAAAGACGGCAAAGGCGACGTTTTGAGAGAATTGTCCGATGCTTGCCGGGAATACGGATTGAAGTTCGGCGTTTACCTGTCGCCCTGGGACAGGAATCATCCGGCCTACGGGACGCCCGAATATAATCAGGTGTTCGCAAATATGCTGGACGAAGTATTGTCCGGTTACGGGGAAGTGTTTGAGCAGTGGCTCGACGGAGCCAACGGGGAAGGGGAAGGAGGCAGGATGCAGGTTTACGACTGGGATTTGTTTCACAAAACCATTTACCGGAATCAACCCCGGATTATCATTTTCAGCGACGTTGGCCCCGACGCGCGATGGGTGGGCAATGAAAACGGCATTGCCGGGGAAACCAACCGGTCGACGCTGAATGTCGAAGGGTTTGAACCCGGGCGGGGCGCTCCGGCTCAGGAGGTGCTGAACGCGGGCGAAGAAGGCGCTCAAGCGTGGATTCCCGCCGAAGCCGACGTATCAATACGCCCGGGCTGGTTTTACAGCCCTTCTACCGACAATCAGGTAAAGCCGGTGGCCGAACTGATGGAAATCTACTACACGTCAATCGGGCGCAATGCAAACCTGTTGCTGAATGTGCCGCCGGACAGGAGAGGCCGTATTCATCCGAACGATTCGACGAGGCTGGTCGAATTCCGGAAAGCCAGGGAAGAAGCCTTTGCCGTAAACCTGATTGCCGGCGCTGAGGTAACGGCAAGCAGCACAAGGGGAAATTCATCCGCATACCGGCCGGGCAATGTCCTGGATGCGGATTTCGATACCTGGTGGACTGCCGGCGATAAGGAGTTGGCTCCGTATCTGGAGATCCATTTAAAGAGGAGCGAGACTTTCAACCGCCTGCTTTTGCAGGAATATATTCCTTTGGGCCAGCGGGTGTCGTCGTTCAGCGTAAAATATTGGGATGAGAAAACCCGGAAGTGGATGAAACTGACTGAGGCTACGACCATCGGGTACAAGCGCATATTGCGCTTTCCGGCCGTAACGGCGCAAAAACTGAGGATTGAATTGAAAGCGCCGGCCGCCCCGGTAATAAGCACTGTCGGGATATATCACTCCCTATTCTAATGGGGAGCGTCTCCCTACTCTAATGGGGAACGTCTCCCTATTCTAATAGGGAGCATCTCCCTACTCTAATAGGGAACATCTCCCTATTAGAATAGGGAAGGCTAAAAATACCCCGCCTTTTTCCGGTCTTCCATCGACGCTTCGGAGCGTTTGTCATCCGAACGCCCGCCCCGTTCCGTTACGCGCGAGGAAGCTATCTCGTTGATAATATCTTCAACCGTGTTGGCTTCCGAAACGGTTAACCCCGTACAGGTAATGTCGCCGATGGTGCGGCAGCGAATCCGCTTGCGGACTACTTTCTCCCCCGCTTTGAGCTGCATAAAGGGGTAATAGGCCAGCCATATCCCGTCGCGCTCGAAGACGTCGCGCTCGTGCGTGAAATAAAGATTCGGCAGTTCGATCTTTTCCTGCAGGATGTATTGCCAGACATCCATTTCAGTCCAGTTGCTGAGGGGAAATATGCGGAAATGTTCGCCCAGCTGTTTTTTCCCGTTGAAGATGTTCCACAATTCGGGGCGCTGGTTCTTCGGCTCCCACTGCCCGAATTCGTCCCGGTGCGAAAAGAAACGCTCTTTTGCCCTGACTTTCTCTTCATCGCGCCTTGCCCCGCCCAGCGCGGCGTCAAATTTGTACTTTTCCAGCGTATCAAGCAGGGTTACCGTTTGCAGTTTATTGCGGCTGGCATTGACGCCCGTCTCTTCCGCTACCCGCCCTGTGTCGATTGATTCCTGCACCGAGCCGACAAGCAGCCTCACGCCGAGCTTTTTCACAAGTTCGTCCCGGTAAATGATTGTCTCTTCAAAATTGTGTCCCGTGTCAATATGCAGGAACGGGAAAGGAATAGCCGCCGGATAAAAAGCCCTGTATGCCAGGCGAGCCATCACAATGGAATCCTTTCCGCCGGAAAACAGCAGTACGGGTTTTTCAAATTGCGCCGCTACCTCCCGCAGCACGTAAATAGACTCCGATTCGAGTTCTTTCAGATGAGTTAGTTTGCCGTTCATAACGTATTCAACAGATTATTTTTTACAAATTCTTTAGCATAATAAGTGATGATGTAATTTGCGCCGGCGCGTTTAATCGCAGTCAGGCTTTCCAGGAAAATGCGCTTCTCGTCGAAGAAGGCCTGCGCCGCGCCGTTCATCAGCATCGAATATTCCCCCGACACCTGATAGGCCGCCAGCGGGTAGCCGGGGAACTGCCGGGACGCACGGTACAGGACGTCCAAGTAAGGCATCGCCGGTTTCACCATCATCCAGTCCGTTCCTTCCTCTATATCGGCGGCAATTTCGTCCAAACCCTGGTCTCTGGTGCGGAAATCCATCTGGTAAGTCTTCCGGTCTCCAAACGATGGGGCGGAGCCGGCAGCCTCCCGGAACGGGCCGTAAAAAGCCGATGCATATTTGGCCGAATAGGAAAGGATGCGCGTCTTTAAGTTCTCCTCGTCCAAACGCCGCCTGATAGCCTCAACCTGCCCGTCCATCATGGCTGACGGCGCTACGAAATCGGCTCCGGCAAGAGCGTGCAGGCAGGCCATTTCGGCCAAAAGCGGAAGCGTAGCGTCGTTATCCACATCCCGGTTGTGCAGCAATCCGCAATGCCCGTGCGAAGTATATTCGCATAAACAAACGTCGGTAAACACAATCAGGCGCGGACAGGCTGCCTTGATCGCTCCAACCGCCCTGCTTATCAGATTGTCGGGGCTATAGCCCGCCGTTCCGCGTTCGTCCTTATCCTTCCCGTCAAGAACGCCGAAAAGCAGGACTTTGTCTATCCCCAGTGCAGGCAGCTCTTTTATATCCGTCAGTAATTCGTCGATTGAAAAGCGATACACCCCTTTCATCGAGGCAATTTCCTGCTTCTTCCTTTCCCCTTCGATAACAAAGTAAGGATAAATGAAGTCGGAAGCAGCTATGTGAACATCGGCGTACCGGTCGCGCGTTTCCTGTGATGTCCGGTAATCTCTAAAACGTTTCATTTTAATATTCAAATTAATTCATATTTCATACATTCGCAATTTAATAACATCCGGCTGTTCGGGTTCTTTTACCGGATAATGCATTTCTTCGTAATCGGCAACCAAATCGGAAAGTAAATCCAGTTCAATAAAATTTATATCTTCTTCCGGCGTATCGTTGCCGACAACTTTGAGCAATTCTTCTATTCTTGCGCAAGCCGCATTGTATTGTTTTTCGTTTTTGATCATATTATTTGCTAATTATATGGTTGAACAGTCTTTGATTCTGTTATATTCCGAATGAGTACCGATAAAACGGATATACACCTTTTGGGATGCAAAAAGAACAATAGCGACAATCCGGTAGATGTTTCCTTTTATATCGAAAACAAAACGGTTATTCCCGACGCTGTCCACACTGTTAAATGTTTGTTTGATATCGGCGAAGCATCTCCATTCACTTCCTTTCGTTTTTTTATACCATTCCCTTAGCGGCGTGTCGGAATCGGGATGTTTTGCAGAATATTCCTGTATGGCCTTGAATGTTACAACTCTCATTTCAATTTAATTCCCTTTTTTTCTTTAACATATTGTTTCCCACTGTCCCATGGCTGGTGCGAGGCTGTATCTTGCACTGTCTATTTTGACAGGTGAAACCTGCCGGGATAAAAGGCGCGAGGTGGAACCTCGCACCAACAGGGGGCAAAACAGCCCTCCGGAAACATATCCTCTTGTGAAAAAGCATAAAAACCCGGTTGAACGGTTGAATTAAAACACTATTTTTGACTGATTGTCTTCTATCTTTCTTTCCGCTTTTTTCAGCGGGTTGATGGTAAGCGGAAAATTTGCTCTTTTCCCGTCCAAAATTTCCTGTATGGAAACAATTTGCAATTTTTCGACCGACTGTCCGGTGAGCGGAATAGTAACTGTTCCTGCCGATTTTGCTTCCAGAATCATTGGTTTGGTTGGTTCTTCAAGCGTTATGAAAACTCCGGCAGCAGCATTTTCACGGTCAATTACGTGCAGGAAGTCGCGGATTTGCGCAACTGAAACGTGTCCGCTTTTAACCGAAAAAAGAACTTCTTTCGCTTCGGCGTCTGCGTTCCAGTAAATATTTAGAACTCCGTCAATTCCTTTGTCTGCACCTTTCTTTTCGTTTGGCGTCCCTTCGTTGTTGGAATAAGTAATTACAGCCCATTTTTCAAATTCCTTGCGGGTTTTATCTTCTTTTTTGTGCGCCAATGCCTTTGCACTTTCAATATCGCGTGGGATACCGCTTATTTCGATATGATTAATTATTTTTTTACCAAAATGTTCTTCCAAGCGTTTCAAAATAACATAAATACTTTGATAGGTAATATCAATGCCTATCCATTTGCGTTTCAGCCGTTGCGCCACAGCGACCGTTGTGCCGCAACCGCAATAGGCGTCAAGCACTACGTCGCCAATATTACTTGAGGCATTGATTATAATTTCCATCAGGGCTTCAGGTTTTTGTGTAGGATAACCTAACCGTTCCTTATCGTGCGAGGATAACCCATAAAATTCAGTCCATGTATCCTGAACAGGAACACCCTCCATTTCATCCAAAAACTGTTTGTAACGCGGCACTCCGTTTTTTGTGAAATATATAATTCCGTTCTCAATACTTTCGTTGATTCTGTCTTGCGACCAACGCCAGTGCGTTCCTTTTGGCGGTTCTAAAAGTTTATCGCCAAAATATTTTGCATCGCCCTGTCCTGGTGCATTCATAGATACGGAACGAAATCTGCGTAAAGTTTTTTCATCTATGCCGTTATATTTTTTCAGGGCATATTCGTTTGTATATGCGTAATGCTGTCTGTTATAAGTGTAATTTTTGGATTTGGTATAGAAGAGAATAATATCGTGAATACAGCCGAATTTTTTCCCGTCATTATGACTGTAATGCCTGCGCCAGACAATTTCATTTTTAAAATCGCCTCCATTCTCACAAAAAACGCTGTCCAAAATCAATTTCAAATAATGACTTGCCGTCGGGTCGCAATGCAGATAGAAACTGCCTGTGGGCTTCAAAACTCTGTAAATTTCGATAATTCGCTGCGTTATGCTAATGATATACGCCATCATACTTCCTCTTTCCAATACTTTGAATAAACCTGCAATCAGATGTTTTGTTTTAAGCGGTATTTTTTTATCGCCTTTCACGAGGTCGAACCGTTTTAACCCTTCGACTGCCGCGCGGTCCCATTCCCAAGTGTCAGTAAAAGCCGTTGCCTGCGCGACATCTTTTCCGATATTATTATAAATCTGGTTATAATCCCGATTTGAATTAAACGGCGGGTCAATATAACACAAATCAACACTCCCGTCGGGAATGTTGTCTTGCAGAATTTCGAGATTGTCGCCGTAATAGAGTTGATTATCCATAAGATATTACACTTTTGAGCAACAAAGATAATATTTATTTTCCAAAATCTACAAAACCACCGTCGGACTCAAATACC
>JAITCT010000142.1 GCA_031282925.1 Dysgonamonadaceae bacterium
ACAGATATTCCGCCATCGCCCCGTCGCGGTTAACGCCAATCCCCGTGGAATTTTCACATACATGAAGTTTACCCCTCCGGCAATTGCGGCAATGCCCGCAATAAGTATGGCCTTCGCCGGTTACCCGTTCTCCGATGTTCAACCGGCTGACATTTGATCCTTTATCGACAATCTCGCCCACATATTCATGGCCGATCGTCATCGGAGGATTGACGGTATTTTGCGCCCATTCGTTCCATTCGTAAATATGAAGGTCGGTACCGCAAACGGCATTTTTCTTTATCTTGATTAAGACGTCATCCTTACCGATTTCCGGAACAGGGATGTCTTCGAGCCATATTCCTTTTTCCGCACGTTTTTTTACCAGTGCTTTCATTCTGTTTGCTGTTTATACTTTGATTATTCATGCCGCAAAGATACAACTTACTTGCTTTTCAGGCAAAAAGTTATTTGCTTTTTATACCGCGTACCGTGCGCCCGGCGCACAAAACTGTCGGAAATACAATCATACTATCCACTTTACCGCATCATTTCGTTTTTCCGGGAAACTCCGATAATACTGATTGCAGGGCTGTAAAACGTAAAAATACATTTTTTGCGTTATACGCTTGCCGATTACAAATTTTATACTTACTTTTGTGCGGGTTTATTGACGGTCATTCATATTCGTTTCTTTACTTTTATAAGTCAATAAACCCTTTTTCGTTGCAACAAAGCCACTTCAATTTAATATCTCGCCATTTATTTTTACACAGCCAAAATTGTTCCACGTGGAACAATTTTTACCTTCCCAACAAAACCAGCAAAACATTAATGTCATTCGGGGAAATGCCCGGAATCCGGGAAGCCTGCGCAATTGTATCCGGATCAATTCGCGTCAACTTCTGCTTTGCCTCTGTCGAAAGAGATTGAACGGCATTATAATCAAACTTCCCGCGTATCTTGATATTTTCCAAACGATTGATTTTTTCCGCAATGGCTTTTTCCCTGGCGATATAACCTTCATACTTCACCGAAATTTCCGCAGCTTCGATAATCTCCTCTTTGCGATTGGGAATAAGTTCCAAGTACTCTCTGAATACGGGAACAATAGACGCAATCTTTTCCATATTCAATTGCGGGCGAAGAATTAAATCAATTAACTTAACGCTGTGTCGCAAAGGAGTTGTATCAAAAGATTCCAATGCCGAATTTACAGTTTCCGGTTTTACCGAATAACTGCGCACAAACGAAACGATTCGTTCGATTTCTTCTTTTTTCTCCTGCAACAACTCGAAGCGTTTTGAATCGGCCAGCCCCAAACGGCAGGATTTTTCAGTCAGCCGCACATCCGCATCGTCTTGACGTAAAAGAATACGGTATTCGGCACGCGAGGTAAACATTCGATACGGTTCATCAACGCCTTTGGTCACCAAATCGTCAATCAACACGCCGATATAAGCCTCATCACGAGCAAGCACAAACGGATTTCCTCCGTGCACATTGATATGCGCATTAATTCCCGCTATCAGACCTTGAGACGCCGCTTCTTCATAACCGGTCGTTCCATTAATCTGTCCGGCAAAAAACAAATTCTTAATGCGTTTCGTTTCAAGTGTCGGATTCAATTGAGTCGGAGGGAAAAAATCGTATTCGATGGCATAGCCCGGACGATAAATCCGTACATCCCGCAAAGCGGGTATTCGCCTCAATGCTTCCAACTGAACCTGCAACGGCAACGAAGATGAAAACCCGTTCAAATAATATTCCTGCGTATTTTCACCTTCCGGTTCGAGAAACAACTGATGCTGCATTTTATCGGCAAATGTTACAATCTTGGTTTCGATGCTCGGACAATAACGAGGCCCGACGCTTTTTATCTGTCCGTTATACAACGGAGAATCCGGCAAGCCTTTTCGCAAAACTTCATGAACCGATTCGTTGGTATAAAGCGTCCAACAACTCAACTGTTTCAAAGGACGCGGAGAAAAATCCAAATAGGAAAATTTGTGGAAATCGTTTTCGCCCACCTGCTCATCGGTCAAAGAAAAATCAACACTTCGCCCGTCAATGCGAACAGGCGTTCCCGTTTTCATTCGTCCGGATTCAAATCCCAATCCGACTAATTGTTCGGTAAGGCCAAACGACGCCGGTTCCGAAATCCGGCCGCCACTCATTTGCGTTTTTCCGACATGCATAAGACCATTCAAGAAAGTGCCTGCCGCCAGGATTACCGCTTTTGCCCGAAAAACAACACCCAAAGCGGTTTGAACGCCAACAACCGTACCGTCTTTTATCATTAACTGCGTAACGGAATCTTGCCAAACAAACAAATCCGGAATTGCATCCAGAATTTCCCGCCACTTCCGCATATAATGCATCCTGTCGCTCTGCGCACGGGGACTCCACATGGCAGGGCCTTTGGAACGGTTAAGCATCCGAAACTGAATTGCAGTCATATCGGTAACAATACCCATCTGTCCGCCCAAAGCGTCGATTTCCCGGACAATCTGCCCTTTGGCAATTCCGCCGACAGCGGGATTACAACTCATTTGGGCAATCTTATTCATATCCATTGTTATCAACAAGGTTTTCGAGCCGAGATTTGCAGCGGCGGCGGCGGCATCGCATCCGGCATGTCCTGTGCCAATAACAATTATATCACAGTCAAAAAGTTGAGCAGTTGACGAGTTGACGAGTTGGCAAGTTGACAAGTTTGACTCTCCTCCTGCTAACTCGTTAACTCGCTTATTTGTTAACTCATTTACCATCTCCAATGCTTCATTTTCTTTTTCGCGCATTATTTTTTCATCCTCCGGAGTTTTATCCTTAAATCCGCAAAGATGTAAAATGCCGTGAATCATTACCCGGCGCAATTCTTCCTCATAAACCGTACCGAATTTTTCCGAATTGGATTTAACCGTATCCGGCGAAATAAACAAATCGCCGGAAACAACCTCATTTTCGGTATAATCAAAAGTTATAATATCCGTATAATAATCGTGATTCAAATACTGCTTATTGATTCGCAAAATTTCCTCGTCCGAACAGAAAATATAAGTGATAGCTCCTGCTTTCTTACGATATTTTTCAATCGTAAGATGAACCCATTTTGTTATTAATCTTCGCTTTAGCTTAGGGAAAAGAACATCGAAAGCATGATAAAATACAGGCATAACTGTTTTCTTAGTGCGCAAAGGTAGTGAAAAATTCAGTTAAAATAAAAACCGGATGCACAAAACCCTCCCGCGTCAAACCGAATCCCTGCTCCCGACACTGAGTATCAAAGTTGAAGGCATTGCCTGCAAAGCTTCTTTCCGGCGTTCCGAAACATCATTCCAGGCAGTGTAACTGATAAGCATAAAATCGTATTGGGATAACAATGTTCCGGAAATATCCGTATCGGGCAAAAGCGTCGAAGATTCAACCGCTGCACAAAATTGCCGCAAAGGTTTTTCTATCAGGCTGTATTCCGAAGAACGGTAAATGACGCTTATTTCGCCTTTCGTCGATACCAACAGAGTTTGGGCATACTGCAACAAAAACAAATCGGCTTCCGAATCCAGAATTAATATAATTTGATTTGCTTTCACAAAGTCCCGGTTGATAAAAATGCCTACCGGACAATGACTTCGTTCAATAAACGTTTTTGTTTTGTCTTTCAGCAATTCGGTGGGTAAAAACCATTTTTCCGCCTGTAAATAGCGGTGGTGCGCCGCACTGCGGTATTGATTGGCGGCAATATCGTTCGGCAGGTTGCTCCAGGTAATTCCTGCGCCAACCAGCAGAAAATCAAATCCTTCCGTATTGGCAATCTCAGCAATGTCCTGTCCTACATCGTTCGACACTTCATAACGCGGTTTGATAGGGATTTGCAACCTTTCGGCTTCTTCCAGAATCGGTTTGAAGCTGACCGTTTCAAAACTGCCGGTCTGCAGGGGATTGATTTCAGAACCGACTGTAAAATGCAGCGCAGTTATGTCCAATTTTTTCCTGATGCCGGAAAACATCTGGCAGGCAACATCAAGCATCACCTGTCCGTTGCCGGCGCGACCGAAAGAAAGTAAAACCCTGAATGAGGATTCCGCAGACAAGCTTGCCTTCCATCCGGACAGTTTTTCCCGAACTTTGAATGCAGACCGGATAAACAAAATCATAGGCGTTGTCATAAAGGTAGTTACCAAAGTCATCAAAACCAGCATGACAAAAACGGGCGGCGACAGAATGTGCATTTTATAACCGATTGTCAGCACAACCAATTCCATCAACCCCCGCGTATTCATCAAAGCGCCGATATATAAACTGTCTTTCCAGCTTTCGCCTGCAAGCCGCGACGCTACCATAGCGCCCCCGAATTTTCCCACAATAGCGACCAAAATAAATATTCCGCTCAGCAACCATAAATCAGGCGTATTCAAAAGTCCGATTTCCGTTTTCAGCCCCGTTGCAACAAAAAAGAGCGGCAAAAACAATGACAGGGAAACCGCTTCGACTTTTTCGGACATGATTTGCCGGAATTTGACGTCGGCAGGCATGATGATTCCGGCCAAAAACGCCCCGAACAAAGCATGTAAGCCCAAAATTTCAGTTACCAGAGAAGAGAATATCAGCATCAAAAATATGAAGGCAACTAATTTTTTATCAATGACTTCTTCATTGTGATACAGTTGCCCCACCATTTGCATGAAAGGACGGGCAACGATAAACATAAAAAGCAGGTAAAGCGCCGAAAACAGGATGTTAAACACCGCGCTTAACATACTTCCGGCCTGCGCTATCGAAATGACTACCGCTAAAAGGCACCAGGCCGTAATATCCCCGTTAGCGGCGCTTGACAAAGTTATCGTCCCCAAATGCGTTTTGGTAAGCCCTTTTTCCTGAATAATCCGCGCCAGTACCGGAAAAGCCGTAATACTCAACGCAATCCCGATAAACAGAGCAAACGGGAGAAAAGGCGTCGTTTCATACGCATATTTATCATAGACAAAATAAGCGACCAGCACGCCTGAAAGAAAAGGGAAAATAATGCTTGTATGACTGATAAACGTTGTCTTTTTCAGACTTTTGAGTACCTGCGAAAAATCCAGTTCCATGCCGATGGCAAACATAAAAAGTATCAAACCGAACTGGCTTAAAAGCTCAATATTTCCCAAAGATTCGGGCGGGAAAAGGAAACCGGATATTTTTGGAAACCAGTGTCCTAAAATAGACGGCCCCAAGACAATTCCCGCCAGAATTTCACCGATAACCGTCGGCTGATGCAAGGTTTTGAAGATTTTGGCGAAAATCCTGCAACAGGCGAGAATAACCGCGATTTGCAATAACAAAATACCGAACGGACTGTGAAGCTGTTCCAGCAATTGACGTCCGAAAAAATGAAATCCCTCGCCCAAGTCGGAAGGCGTCCGACCGGAAACGAGGACTTCATGGCTTTGACGACTTTCTCCTGCTTTGACTGTAAAGTACATCAATACCCCCGAAACCGCAAGCATTGTCAGGTAAAAGCAAATATTTCCCGTTTTTTTCAACATTCAGTCCGATTTTTCGGCAAAGTTACGTGAAATTTCCGTATTACTGAAATGCACACTTTTTAGGTTAATTCTTTTTTTGAGGCGCTGTTTTTTTATTGCAATTAATCCCGTCAGGGATTAAAGCCCGGTAGAAATGTTTGATTCCGCACAGCACCCAGCCTGACGTCAGCTGTGCGGCCTGAAAAATACCAAAAAATACATTTTTCTAACGCGCTAAATATCATACAGTTATTAAAACAGCATCCGTTATACAACCCTGCAGTTATATTTAATTAACTCCCTTTGTTACAAATATTTAAATATTATTCATATCTTTGCCGTTGAAATTACAAATAAATTACGAATCAATGGCAACATTCATCTTTGCTGTCCGGACAAAAGAAAAAGAGTTCAATACCGTTTATATCCGCATCAGCCACAAATCAAAAACGGATTATATAAAAACGTCGATGTCGGTACACAAATCGCATGTCAGGAAGGGCGAAATCACAGACCGCACGGTACTTGCCAACTGTTACATGAAAATCAAATCGTATATTCAGAAACTGAACGATTTGAATATTGATACCTGGACGGTCAAAGAGATAAAAAAGTATTTGACGGAAGATGCGGTAAGCATTTCATTTT
>JAITCT010000196.1 GCA_031282925.1 Dysgonamonadaceae bacterium
AAGAACGCAACGGGGGAAAGCGCAAGTCAGGCAAATGAAAGTATTGTGAAAGTGGGTATTTTACACTCGCTCAGCGGAACAATGGCCATTTCGGAAGTGTCGCTTCGCGATGTGTTGCTGATGGGTATTGACGAAATCAACGCGGCAGGCGGCGTTTTAGGCAAAACGATAGTGCCGAAGGTTGTTGACCCTGCGTCGGACTGGGATTTATTCGCCGAAAAATCGAAGGAACTGTTGACGAAAGAGAAAGTAAGCGTCGTGTTCGGTTGCTGGACGTCGGTATCGCGCAAATCGGTGCTGCCTGTGTTTGAGGAGTACAACGGTTTGCTGTTCTATCCCGTTCAGTACGAAGGGCAGGAGCAGTCGCCGAACATTATTTATACCGGCGCAACGCCTAACCAGCAGCTTATTCCGGCAGCGGAATATTTGATGAGTGAAAAGGGCGGTTCATACAAAAAGTTCTACCTTTTGGGAACGGATTATGTGTTTCCGCGTACAGCCAACACGATTTTGAAGAACTTTTTGCTGGCAAAAGGCATTCCGGCCGAAAACATTATCGAAGAATACACGCCGTTCCACCACCAGGATTATCAAACCATAGTATCGAAAATCAAGCGTTTTGCGGCGGGCGGCGGCGCGTGTGTGCTGAGTACCATCAACGGCGACAGCAATGTGCCTTTCTACAAGGAGTTTGCCAACCAGGGTATGAATGCATCGGATTGCCCGATTATGGCTTTCTCTGTGGCGGAAGACGAACTCAGGGCAATGGATACGGAATTTCTCACGGGACATTTGGCGGCATGGAACTATTTCCAGTCTATCAATACGCCCGAAAACTTCCGTTTCGTGGAAAATTTCAAGGCTTATTGCAAGGAAAACAACCTGCCGGGCGGGGACGAACGCGTTACCGACGACCCTGTTTGCTGGTCATACACAGGCTTGTATCTGTGGAAAGCGGCAGTTGAAAAAGCCGGATCGTTTGAGGTAGAGAAGGTCATTGCCGCATTGTCGGACCTTGAAGGCAGCTCGCCTGCGGGAACAGTGAAAATGCACCACGACAATCATCATCTGGCAAAGAAGGTGCTGACAGGGAAAATACGTCCGGACGGTCAGTTCGACATTATAGACGAAACGGAGGGGCTGGTCAGTCCGGAACCGTTCGGCAACTACAGCAAATAAATTACGGATTAGTGATTGAAATTTGTCAGGATATTTTCAGCGGGCTTAGCCTGGGCAGCATTCTGGTTATGGTGGCGCTCGGATTGTCCATTATCTACGGACTTGCGGGCATTATCAACATGAGCCACGGGGAATTTATAATGATCGGCGCATATACCACTTATTATATGCAGCGGATTTTTACCGAATTTTTGCCGCAGGCGTGGTTTGATCTGGCCTTTTACGTATCGCTGCCCGTTGCTTTCACAGTGGCCGCCCTGTTCGGACTGCTGGTGGAGCGGCTTGTAATCAGGCATCTGTACAGCAAGCCGCTTGAAAGCCTGCTCGCCACCTGGGGCGTCAGCCTGATATTGATACAGGTAGCGCGGAATATCTTCGGCGACCTCACTTCGGTAAAAGCGCCGGCCTTGCTTACAGGCGGGTTTGAAGTAACCGAAGGGCTGATATTGCCTTACAATCGCCTGTTTATTATAGCGTTCAGTGCAGTGATATTTGCGCTTGTTTACCTGCTTTTTCAAAAAACGCGGCTGGGAATGAAAATACGCGCCGTTACGCAAAACCGCAATATGAGCGCTTGCGTAGGAATTTCCACCAAGCAGATTGACATGCTGACCTTTATGACGGGTTCGGGGCTTGCGGGCATTGCCGGATGGGCGATTACGCTTATAGGCAACATTGTGCCGAATATGGGGCAGACCTATATTGTGGATTCGTTCCTTGTGGTGGTTACGGGCGGAGTGGGCAAACTCGCAGGCTGCGTGGCGTCGGGGCTGGGTATCGGGCTTTTCTCGAAAATATTTGAAATCAATTTTGAAGCCGTGTACGGCAAAGTGCTGATACTGGTACTGATTATTGCATTCCTGCAATACCGCCCGAAAGGTTTGTTCCCTCCGAAGGGAAGAACAGGCGATGATTAAAAAAGCCGTAACGCGGCTGCGGGAATCGTCAAGGCAGAGTTTAAACGCATTATACTGTTTATCCAGTCATTCGTTCTGTAATTTTTGAGAAGACGTTCACCGTCCGAATCCGGTTGCGTCGGATTCGGAGCCGACTATGCATCCGATTCGTAGCCGGCACCGAATCCGATTCGTAGCCGGCTACGAATCCGGTTCGGAGCCGGCTATGAATCCGGTTCGGTGCCGGCTACGAATCCGATGCACAGATAAATGAAAACAAAATTATTCCGTATGCACATGTGGACGACCTTATTCCGGCGCGGTGGAGTTTTCCGCACGCGCGGCAAGCAACATTTCGGCATGGTGGAACTTTCCGCCCTGGCGGCAATCCTTTTTTGGATTATATTCCTGGCAGGCCTGCCGCTTGCCTGCCGCCTGGGGCTGATAGAAACAAGCACGCTGACCCTGTGGGGACGCTACTGCTGCTTTGCCATTGCCGCTATCGGAGTGGATTTAATTTGGGGATATGCGGGTATTATGACGATGTGCCACGCCTTTTTCTTCTGCCTCGGGGCATACGGAGCGGGTATGTATATGACGCTGCACAACTTGCCGGCGGGGAAAATAATCCCCGATTTCATGGCCTGGAACGGCGCGGAAAGCCTGCCGCTGTTCTGGCTGCCGTTCCGGTCGGCCTTCGGCGCCGTCGTATGCGCACTGACAGCAACGGGCGTCTTTGCCTTCCTGTTCGGCTATTTCATTTTCAGGAGGAGAATCAAGGGCGTATTTTTCGCCATCATCACGCAAGCCCTGGCGCTGGCCGCCTACCTGCTCTTTTCACGCAACGAAACAATGCTCGGCGGCAGTAACGGACTGACGCATTTCCGCTACCTCTTCGGGATGGATTTATATTCGGAAAACGTTAAGATAGGAATATATATCTTTACCGTCCTGATGCTTGGGCTGGTATTCTTTCTGTCCGGCAAACTCACCAAATCGAAGTTCGGCAAGGTACTCACAGGCATACGCAACAGCGAATCGCGACTGCGTTTTGCGGGCTACCGCGTGGAGGGCTACCAGATTGCCGTTTTTGTTATCGGCGCACTCATTGCTGCCGTTGCGGGAATGCTTTACCTGCCGCAAACCGGCATCATCACACCCGGACGTATGGACGTGAAAGCGTCTATTGAAATGCTTGTGTGGGTGGCGCTCGGCGGACGCGGCAATCTGAAAGGGGCGGTCGCAGGCGCTTTGGCGGTGAATGCCCTGTACAGTATTTTTACCTCGCTGATGCCGGAGGCGTGGCCTTACATACTCGGCGCTTTGTATATCGTTACGGTGCTTTATATGAAAAACGGCTTAACGATGATTAAGTAAATAAGTTACGAGTTACAAGTTACAAGTTACGAGTTATGGGACAATTCGTTTACTCGTTTACTTGTAACTTGTAACTCGTAACTCGTAACTAAAAAAGATCATGTTAAAAATATCCAACTTAAATGTATCATTCGGCGGCGTACAAGCCCTGAATCTGAACGAATTTCATTTGAATGAAAAAGAACTCCGCGTGATAATCGGTCCTAACGGCGCAGGCAAATCTACCCTCATGGACGTGCTTTGCGGCAAAACCAAACCCGCAGGCGGAACGGCAACGTTTAAAGGCGAAAACCTCATCGGCAAGTCGGAAATCGAAATTGTCCGCATGGGCGTAGGCCGCAAATTCCAAAAGCCGTCGGTCTTTGAAGGTTTAAGCGTGTTCGACAACCTGATGCTCGGGATGAAAGGCAGGAAAGACTTCCTGTCGGCAATGTTTTACAAAATGACTGCCGAACAGCGCGAAAAAATAATGGCAACCGCCCGCCGCGTCAATCTTCACAAGGAGGTCAACGCGCTTGCGGGCGCTCTGTCGCACGGGCAAAAACAGTGGCTCGAAATAGCCATCGTGCTGTTGCAAGACCCCGAATTAATGCTGATAGACGAGCCTGCGGCCGGAATGAGCGACGCCGAAGCAGCCCGCACGGCAGAGTTGCTTTGCGAATTGTCGAAAGAAAACGGCGTGATAGTCATTGAACACGATATGCACTTTGTCGAGCAGATAGCGCAGGACAAGGTAACCGTGCTTGTGAGCGGCGAAATTCTTACCGAAGGTTCTTTTGAAGAAGTGAAAAACAATCTGCAAGTCATTGACTGCTATCTCGGCAGGCAGCAGGCGGCATAAATTTTTATTAACACAATGACGAACGCAACGGAATTTCCATCCTGCGCCCGCAAACCGGAGCCGGACAATATCCTCGAACTGCAAAACGTGCGGGCGGGCTACAGCGAAAGCCGGGTTCTCTGGGGCGTGGACATGACCGTGCAGCAGGGCAGGATAACTACCGTCATGGGGCGCAACGGCGCAGGCAAAACCACCTTGATGCGCGCCATAATGGGTTTGGTGCGCACCAAAGATCCCATACGCTACTGCCGGGAAGAAATACAAAACCGTTCCACTTATAAACGGGCAAGGAAGGGTATTGCCTACGTGCCGCAGGGAAGGGAAATTATCCCCAAACTTACCGTATATGAAAATATACTCATCGGCACGGAAGCGCGAAGCGATTCGATACGCTCGTTCAACGAAGACGAAATTTACGGCCTGTTTCCCGTCTTGAAAGACTTCCGCCACCGGCAGGGCGGCAACCTCAGCGGCGGACAGCAACAGCAGCTGGCTATTGCCCGCGCCCTCGCCGGCAACCCCCGCCTGCTTATTCTCGACGAACCTACGGAAGGCATACAGCCATCCGTTACCCTCGAAATAGCCGGCGTGTTGAATAAACTTGCCGAACGCGGCCTGACTATCCTGCTTGTGGAACAGAAACTTGATTTTGCCCGGCGCCTCACCGACCGGTATTATATTATGGAAAGAGGCAGAATCATCAAACAGGCGCACAAAAACGAAATGGATTTTGAGGAATTGAAAACATATTTATCAGTATAGCAATGAGATTAACACCCAGAGATCAGGAAAAATTAATGCTGCATACCGCCTGCACTGTGGCGCAAAAAAGGTATGCACGGGGTTTGAAACTAAACTATCCCGAAGCCGTAGCCCTCATTTCGGGGCAACTGCTCGAACTCATCCGCGACGGCTACAGCCTCGTCGAACTGACGGCGCTGGGCAGGCAAATACTCGGTACCGAAGAGGTAATGCCCGGCGTGCCGGAAATGACAGACCGGGTGCAGGTGGAAGGGACATTGACGGACGGCACAAAATTAGTGTCCGTACATCAACCCATTTGCCTCAAGCGGGGTAATGCCGAACTTGCGCTCTACGCCTCAGGCTTAACCCCTACAGCGCTTTACGGTGGAAAGCCGCTGCCGGACAACTCCATGAACGTTGTCCCGGGGCTTGAAGAACTGTTGCCCGAGCCGATTGCATATAACACGGGACGGAAAACCGTCCGGCTGGAAGTAAGCAATACCGGAAGCCGCGATGTGCAGGTCGGTTCGCACCTCCGCTTTGAAAAGACCAACAAAGCCCTTGTCTTCGACCGCAAAAAAAGCACCGGTTACCGCCTCAACATTCCGGCAGGTACGGCCGTGCGATTCGCCGCAGGAGAAACAAAAACAGTGGAATTGGTGGAAATATTGACAGTAAACGAGTTGACAAGTAAACAAGTAAACGAGAAAACGAGTTGACAAATAAACAAGTGAGCAGGAGTGTATTTCGGATTGCCGTAGCTGTCATTGCGAGCCATAAGGCGAAGCAATCCGGAGAATTGATAATTGATAATTAAGGGATTATTCAGCCGCACCGCGTCATTGCGAGCCGCGAAGCGGCGAAGCAATCCAGAGAACAACCCCACCGCGTCATTGCGAAGGCGACAGCCTGAAGCAATCCAGAGAACAACCGCAATACATTTCCGGATTGCTTCACCGCTTCGCAGTTCGCAATGACGACTGCGGAAATCTGAAATGCACTCGTTAACTAAGTTACAAATAGCCGAATCTCGTTTACTCGTTAACTCGTCCACTCGTTTACTAAAAAAAAAATAAAAACAAATGAAAACAATCAACAGAAAATTATACGCTTCAATG
>JAITCT010000234.1 GCA_031282925.1 Dysgonamonadaceae bacterium
GTTACAGTCGTTTACGGAAGTATGTACGGAAACACCGAACAAATGGCCGACGCCATCGCCTGTTCCCTGTCTGAAAACGGAATAAAAAATATTGCCGTCCATAACGCCGGCAAAAGCCACGCCTCCTACATACTCGCCGATGTTTTCAAATATAAAGGTCTGATTATAGGCAGCCCGACTTACAGCAACCAACTTTATCCCGAAATAGAATCCATCCTGAGTAAAATAGAAATGCGGGAAGTGAAAGACCGCCTGTTCGGATATTTCGGTTCGTTTTCCTGGGCGGGAACGGCGGTAAAAAAACTGTCGGCATTCCCCGAACAAATGAAATGGAAAGTGGTCGCCCCTCCGGTTGAACAGAGGCAGGGCCTTTTCTCCGAATCGTCGGAAGGATGCCGGATATTGGGAAAAGCGATGGCTGATGCGCTCATCAACGGGAAATAACGGTGAAGGGCGGGCGAAAAAAAGTATTGTTTTTTATGTGGCTGTTTTTTTGCGTTGCAACAGTTTATGCGCAAAAAACGCCGCTCGAAATGAAATACAAAGCCTGGGGGCTTCATGCGCTCCGGCTGTATCCTTTTGATAAACAGGCGGACGCCATTGTCAAGCGGATGATTGCGCACGATTCTTCCGGCTTTTTTGTCCCCAAACCTTATTCTTTCCGTAAATCTTCACTGCATCTGGTCATCAATACCCAGCGGCTGGAAGAATGGCTTCATCCCGCAACTTCCGCCGATGCCGTTTTTCACCGCTATGTCCTGAAATATTACGATTCATGGCTGCAATACGGGCGTCCAATTGACAACAAAGCCGCCGATTGGGATTTAACGCTCTTTTTGGCGCAAACATACCAAAACAGTCGCCGGAAAACGGATTCGGCAAGTCATATTTTCGGTTTTATTGATTCGGACAATTTGTCTTATTTGCTCAACGAATGGACGGGGGACATTGATCTCTCCAAAGGCAAAAGCGAGGTATTAAGCCTTTCCGTCAAAAGCCCGCTTGCCGGAAACGCAACGGAAACCTACCGCTACTGTTTGGCGGGAACGGAAGAAATAGACGGCGTCCCCGCCTATGCCATCGCTTTCTTTTCAAAAAAACGCATAGCCGATACGTTTGAAGGCTATTTATATGCCTCAGCCAAAGATTCTTCCCTTTTGAAAGCCGTGTTTACCCTGAACCGCCTCGCCCGTCGAAAAGGCGTTGACGAGATGTTGTTTATACACACGCCGGACAAAAGGGAAAACCTGTTTTACCTCGGCAACGACAGCGAGGCCGGTTTGCTGCTGAACCGAACCGAAATCCACTCCGACCGGATGTGGGATTCTTTTCCTCCCCTGCCTTTAACCGCTTCGGAACGGGAAATCTCCGCCCTGGTTGAAGAAGCCGGCCGTACACGCGCTTACCGGAATCTGCAAAAAACCGGTTTGCTCCTCGCTACCGATAAAATCGGAATTTTCGGCGACCGCTTTGAAATCGGGCTTTTAAGCCATACGGTTCACTACAACACGCTGGAAGGGCTTCGCCTGAGAATCGGCGGGAACACGACCTGGAAACTTAACCGGCATGTTTCGGGAGGCGGTTACCTGGCTTACGGATTCGGAGACAGGCAACTGAAATACAGGGGAGATATTCGCTATTCCTGCAACCGGAACGATCAATTCCATTTCACTTATGTGCATGACCTGAATCTTCCCGGATACGACCTTTTGGCGGACGAACGCGATCAGTTTTTTTATTCGTTTTTTCATTCGGAAACGGGAAGCATGTCGCTCCAGGAAATATGGAGGGTGAATTATCAGAAAAAATTCCTGCGGGATTTTTCTGCGGAATTAACCGCCAAACATATCTATGAAAAACCTTTGGGACAAATTTACTACATACAGGACAACAGGGTACACGAAACGTCTCCCGCTTGTACCGGGCAAAATAGATATCCGTCCGTTAAAAACGCCGAACTGGGACTCTCGCTCCGCTATGCGCCGCATGAAAAATTCGTGAAAGTGCGGGACGAGCGGTTGATTTTTCAGGACGCCGATTTCGACCTGAGTTTGGATTACCGGATGGGTATCAAGGGAATTTCAGGTTCGCGCTACAATTATAAAATCACGAGTTTCAGCGTTTACAGGAAATTTTATTTTCCCGCTCACACTGGTCATGCCGGCGTCCGTCTTTCGGGCGGGAAAGTCTGGGACCGCGTGCCTTTCCCCATTTTGTTTATTCCTGCCGGAAACCAGGGGTATATCTTTCGGGAGGAAAACTATAACCTGATGAATTACTACGAATTTGTAACCGACAGATATTTGGCCGGCAAACTGGACTTTACCTTGAACTGGTCGCCGGTCAAACTAATCCGTTCCAAAAGCAAACTCAGAACAAATCTCGAACTGAGGACCCTGTACGGCCCTTTGTCCGGCAACAACAATCCGCAACTGCATCCCGAATTATTCATTTTCAACCACGGAATCAGGGCTTTGGGAACACGGCCTTATACGGAAATCAGCGCCGGCCTGGACAATATTTTGAAAATCTTCCGAATTGATTATGTACAAAGGTTGCACGACAGGAGCCGGGGATCTGTCTTTTTTGCCGTATCTATTGATATTTAGCCGTTTTATCGGCTATCAGTAAAAAGTTTTAGCATTATGGGTTTAAAGAAACGATGTTTCCGCGAGTATTTATCCCAGAACAAACGGTGATAGCGAAGCGCCAGTTCCTCATATTTTCTTTCGTCAAACTTCCGCAGTTTAGCGTATTCCCTCGCTATGAAAGCGATTGTTTCCTCATTTCCCCAAAGGCGGCGCAAGCCGTAAGCGCCTTTTTTGAAGTCAATAGGCATAAAACGCATCCGGTTGAGGTCAATCAGGCAAAAATGATATTCATCGCCGGTTTTTTCATATAAAATATTTCCGGGAGAATAATCCAGCGGAAAAACCGCTTTTTCATGAATCTCCGCCGTAAACCTGGCAAAAGCGCTTGCCAAATCCTTCTTCTCTTCCAGCGTATGGTAACGAAGCTCCCGCAAAGTACCCGGATATTCCCTGTAAATCGAAACATAATACGAAGCGGTCAGCAGTCCCTTCCTTTGTTTTTCGATATAAGCAACCGGCGGCGGCGTATTGATTTGTCTTCCAATCAATTTGATTGCATGTTCATAAGAGCGTTTCGCTTTGGAAGCCCGGAAACAGGTATAAATAATCCGGTTGAAGAAAACCGGAACTTTGAACGATTTGACAATGATTTTTTCATTGCCGGTATCAAAAACTTTGAGGTGATTGCGTTCATTATAAATAGTTTCTCCTTCTCTATCAAAGAAATCCGGAATAGATTTGACGAAAGAAGCCAGATAGTCGAAAGAAGGATTTACAACTATTTTCATCTTTTGCCGGCTTTTATTCCTTTGATAACCGCATTTGAAAAACCGTTGGCTTCCAGTTCGTTCAAACCTTGAATGGTTATCCCGCCAGGAGTCGTTACTTTGTCGATTTCCGTTTCGGGATTCTCTCCGTTTGCTTTCAACAGTTCGGCAGCGCCCAACATGGTTTCAACCATCATATTTTGCGCCTCTTTCGGATAAAAACCCATCTCAACGCCTGCCGAAACGGCTGCCCGCACATAACGGAACAGGTAAGCAATGCCGCAGGACGTCAATGCCGTACCGGCAGCCATTTTGCTTTCATCTAACAAAACGGACGTTCCCAGCTCGTTAAAAATCCGCAACAATAAATCTTTTTGCTCGCCGGAAGCATTTTCGGAAGCAATCAAATTGACGCTTTTCCGTATGGCAATCGCCGTATTCGGAATAACCCTGAAAACAGTCGGAATAAGGTCGTAGTCCAAATATTTTTTCAAAAATTTACTTAACGCGGCAATGTCAATTCCGGCGGCAATGGAAACAAATATCTGCCTGCCGTAATCCATCTTGAATTTGATGCGGTCGATGACGTTATCCACCAGCCATGGCTTGACGGCCAGAAGAATTATATCTGCATCCGAAACGCTGTTGTAACTGTCCGATTCGGTATTCAAGCGGGGAATGTCTTTTTTCAAAGCGTTCAAAGCATCTTGATTTACATCGCTGACGGAAATATCTTCCGCTTTGAACAGACTGCTTTTTACTAATCCGCGAACGATG
>JAITCT010000238.1 GCA_031282925.1 Dysgonamonadaceae bacterium
AAAGAAGGCGTGGTTTCCGTTCGAAAAATAGTGGAAGCCGGCGGACAGTTAGGTATAAAATACTTGACGGTTTATACGTTTTCTACCGAAAACTGGAATCGTCCCAGGGAAGAAGTTGATTCCCTCATGGCTCTCATGGTTACGGCTGTCCGGAGGGAAACAAAGGATTTAATGGCAAACAACGTGCGTTTGCGCACCATCGGCGACATTGACCGTTTGCCTCCGCTAACCCGCAGTGAATTAGACGCCAGCATTGATGAAACAAAAAACAATACGGGTTTGAACTTGATATTGGCTTTAAGTTATTCTTCCAGGTGGGAATTGACGGAAGCCGTGAAAAAAATCGCCCAAAAGGTGAAAAACGGAACTTTATCCATTGGGCAAATTAACGAACAAGTGATCTCCAGGCACCTGACAACCGGAGATATACCCGATCCGGATTTGTTAATCAGGACAGGAGGCGAATTTCGTATCAGCAATTATTTACTTTGGCAATCGGCTTATGCCGAGTTTTACTTTACGGATACTTATTGGCCTGATTTCAGGGAAGAAAACCTGTATGCAGCCATCGTAGATTACCAGAAACGGGAAAGACGATTCGGTAAAACAGGGAAACAGATACAATTAAAAGACTGTTGAATATACATTCAAAAAAACATGCATAAAAAATTTTTACTCTTTTGCCTTTGGGCTTTTACCGTTCATTCTCTTTGGGCGCAGGATACCGTTCCGACCGGTTCATCTCCCGAGGATTTGCCTGTTATTTCCTATTCGTTGAATAACAATAAAAAATATACGATTGCAGACATCAAAGTGTCCGGCGTAGAAAATTACGGCTATGAAGATTATGTGCTTGTCGGTATTTCGGGACTGTCCGTGGGACAAAAGGTTTCCGTTCCGGGGGACGAACTTACTTCGGCTGTTAAGGCCTTCTGGAAGCACGGCTTGTTTTCCGATGCGGCAATTTATGCCGCCAGGTTAACGGCCGACAGCGTTTGGATTCATATTGCTTTAAAACCCAATCCGGTGATTTCAACCATTGAGTACCACGGAATTAAAAAAGGCGAGCGGGAAGATTTGGAAGGTAAAATCGGTATGGCCAAAGGCTCGCAATTAACGCCCAACCTGATTAACCGCGCCCGTAAAAGAATCAAGGATTATTTCGACGAGAAGGGCTTCAGCAATGCCGAAATCACGATCCGTCAATATGATGATGTTGCCAACCGGGGAAAATCCATCATGGACATTACCGTTAATAAAAATGAAAAGACAAAAGTCAGGGAAATTTATATCACCGGGAACGAACAAGTAAGCTATTCCGACCTGAGAATGGCAATGAAAAAAACCAATTCCGGTTTCAGTTTGAAAAAAAATCGATGGTTGAACATTCGGAAACTCTTCTCCGCCAAAAAATTCGTTCAGGAAGAATACGATAAAGATTTGCAGAACATTATCGCCAAGTACAATGAAAAAGGTTTTCGCGATGCGGAAATCGTTTCCGACAGTGTGGTAAGGGTCGATGACAAACATGTTTCCATTTATATAGATATAAAGGAAGGTGAGAAATATTTTATCCGGAACATTCAATGGGTGGGAAATACCCAATATCCTTCCAATTACCTGGAATTGGTTTTGAATATGACCCCCGGCGATGTTTACAACCAAAAAAAATTAGGCGAAAGATTACAAAGTGATGAAGACGCCGTTGCCAATATCTATTATAATAACGGTTACATTTTCGCGCGAATGAACCCGGTAGAAACGTATGTCGAAAATGACTCCGTAGATCTCGAAATTCGGGTGATAGAAGGCAGGCAGGCAACCATCAACAGGGTTACAATCAGCGGCAATGATCGTATTTACGAAGATGTTATCCGCAGGGAATTATTGACCAAGCCGGGACAGTTGTTCAGCAAAGATTTGCTTATCCGCTCGGCGCGTGAAATCGCACAATCGGGACATTTCGATCCCGAAAACATGGACATCAACCCCCTGCCTAATGAGGAAACCGGAACAGTGGACATCCAATACGGTTTGACCCCAAAAGCCAATGACCAGGTGGAATTTTCGGCCGGATGGGGGCCTACGGGAATCATCGGCCGGATGAGCTTGAAATTCTCGAACTTCTCTTTTAAAAATCTGATTCACCCAAATACTTACAAGGGTATTATTCCGCAAGGCGATGGACAGACATTGACTTTGAGCGGACAAACCAACGGTCGTTACTACCAGTCATACAGCATTTCGTTTTTAGACCCGTGGCTTGGCAAAAAACGGCCTAACTCTTTTTCTTTGAGTGCATACTATATGGTTACTACCGGCGTGGAAGACCGTTATTACGAGTCGACGTACAGTAATCCGTATTATTACCAGAACGGTTACAGCGATTACAGCGGCGTGGCATATGATGAAAATCAATCCATGAAAATATTCGGCTTGTCGGCCGGTTATGGAAAAAGGCTTTCGTGGCCCGATTATTTGTTCAACTTTATGGCTGATCTTTCTTATCAGCGCTATATGCTGAAAAACTGGCGGTATAATTTCCCGATTAGTGACGGAACTTCCAACAGCCTTTCACTGGGATTAACCTTGTCGCGCAGTTCTATCGACAATCCGCTCTATACCCGCAAAGGCTCGCAGTTTACGGCTTCCGTCAATTTAACGCCGCCGTATTCGTTATTTTCCGGCGAGATTGATGAAACAAAAATCAACGAGTGGATCGAATTTCACAAATGGAAATTCAAAGGCAAAATATTTATCCCTTTGGCAAATCCCGAAACGGTAAAACGCACGCCCGTGCTGATGAGCCGCATCGAATACGGATTTATCGGTTCTTACAACCCTAAAAAGAAAACGCCGTTTGAAACATTCTACATGGGCGGCGACGGAATGACCGGATATTCGTCAATGCTTGCCATAGAAACCATCGGATTGCGCGGATATGAAAGCGGTTCGATTTCATACGCGGGATCCGGGTACGCTTATTCCCGCCTGGCATTGGAATTGCGCTATCCCATTCTGCTTGAACCGACTTCCACCATTTATGCGCTTGCTTTTGTCGAAGCCGGAAATGCGTGGACACAAATCAGTTCTTTCAATCCGTTTGATTTGAAGCGTTCGGCAGGCGTCGGCGCACGTATCTTCCTGCCGATGATAGGACTGATGGGGATTGACTGGGGCTATGGCTTTGACAGGCCATATTCGGGAGCGTCGTCAATTTCAGGAGGGCAGTTGCACTTTATTTTGGGGCAGGAGTTTTGAGAGCGTAAAGACTTGTACTGTTGCGCGGGGCAGGTATTGTTAATGGTACGGCAAGAAAATCATGCAAATAGGTAACATACGGTTTGATCGCTATCCGGTGTTTCTGGCGCCGATGGAAGATGTTACCGACATTTCTTTCCGGCGTTTGTGCAAATATTTCGGAGCGGATATGGTTTATACGGAATTTATTTCGAGCGATGCTTTGGTCAGGCATATTAATAAAACCAAAGCCAAACTGGAAATTTCGGCCGAAGAACGTCCGGTTGCCGTGCAGATTTATGGACGGGAAATAGAACCGATGGTTGAAGCCGCCCTGATTTGCGAATCGGCGGAACCGGATATACTGGATTTGAATTTCGGTTGTCCGGTAAAAAAGATAGCGGGGAAAGGCGCAGGCGCAGGCATGTTGCGCAATCCCGAACAAATGGCGGCAATCACGCGCGAAGTGGTTAAAGCCGTCCGTATTCCCGTTACGGTGAAAACCCGCCTCGGGTGGGACAACGATTCGAAAATCATTGTTGATCTGGCTGAAAAATTGCAGGATTGCGGGATTGCCGCTCTTACCATCCACGGGCGTACCCGTGCGCAGATGTATACCGGCGAGGCCGACTGGACGCTCATCGGTGCAGTGAAAAACAATCCGAGGATGCACATTCCCGTCATTGGCAACGGCGATATCACTTCCCCTGCGAAATGTAAGGAGGCGTTTGACAAATACGGGGTTGATGCGGTGATGGTTGGACGGGCGGGCGTCGGCTGTCCCTGGATTTTCAAAGAAATCAAGGACTATTTGAAAACGGGCGCGATCCCCCGAAAAGAATCCTTTGAAACATACCTGGATATTTTGAAGAAACAGATTTTGCAAAGTGTTGAACGGCTTGACGAGCGCAGGGGTATTTTGCACAGCCGCAGGCATATTGCCGCAAGTCCGCTGTTTAAGGGGATTCCTGATTTCAAACCGGTCAAGATAGCGATGTTGCGATCCGAAACGGTTGAGGACTTGTTCCGGATAATGTCCGGTATAAACGTATGAAAGGGATATGGAGCAAATCACAGAATGGTTGAATATTTTTTGCGCCGGATTCAAATAAAATTTGGTTTATATAATGAATAATCGTTACCTTTGCGGAAATATTCAGTTTTTTGATTAACACAATTCAATTAAACGCATGAAATATGAAATCGACAGCGATTTTAAACAGATTCAAGAGAATTTTTAATTCTCATTTTCTCAATTCTTATTTGTTATTAGCGGTTTGCCTGTTCGGCTTTTCCCGAGTGCAAGCGCAGACAAAACAGCCACTTGGAGGAGGAGCCTGGGGAGAGAAAGGGAACCTCTTTACATGGTCTCTTTCGAGCGACAGTGTGTTGACGATTGAAGGAAGTGGACCAATGCCGCTTGATTCCACCATCCTCAACAATCCCAAGCCTCCTGAATATTATTATGTTGACCAACTAATTCCCTGGTATGAGCGTTTTTCTGCCATTAAAACAGTGGTGATTAACAAGGATATAACGAGTATTTGCATGTATGCCTTTTATGGGTGTAACAATCTGGTTTCCATTACTATTCCCAATAGTGTAAACAGTATTGGAAGGTTTGCTTTTTCCGACTGTAACAGGTTACCTTCCATTGTCATTCCGGAGAAAGTAGCAAGTATTGGTACGCAAGCTTTTCGCCGGTGTTACAATTTGACTTCTATTTTTGTTCGGAACCCGACGCCGCCAACAGTAGGCGCTCTTGCATTCGAGTTTGTTCCGAATACTGCTAAACTTTACATTATCAATGGTCAAGACAGTATTTCTTCTAAAGAAGCCTACAAAAAAGCCCCCTTCTGGGAAAGATTCAGTGCTAATATAACAGCTTTCGTTGCAAAACTCCACATCACACTTTCTTCTCCTGACGTTTGGTTGTCGTCGACCGGCGATACCATACGGTTATCTACCGGCGCTACCGGTGATACCATACGGTTGACGACCGGCGATACCATACGGTTATCTGCGGAATTGTGGCCCAAAGATGCAGATTCATCCACAGCAACGCGAGACGACAGCATACTGATATGGAGTAGCGCCGACTCGTTGATTGCCGTCGTATCCGACAGTAATCTGGTAACCGTCGCCGGGGACCTTCAAAAGTATAATGTAAAAGAAAAAGATGTTTATATCAAAGTTGAAACGAAAAGCGGGAAAATAGCAGATTCCTGTCTGGTAAGGGTAATAAAAAGCAATGTCGCTGCATTAAGCAGCCTCTACGTAAACAAGGGAGCGCTTGTACCTCCCTTTGATCCGGACAACACCGAATATACAGTCGTTGTGGCAAATTCGGTATCGGATATTACGGTTGAGGCTGAGGCGGCGAATCATCCGAAAGCCACGGTTTCCGCCAACAGTACATGGTCGTTAAAGGTTGGGGAGAATGTCCTTACCGTCAGGGTTACAGCCGAAAACGGCGATACAAGGGATTATACGGTAAGGGTAACGAGACAGCCAAACAACAACGCCGCTTTAAGGGATCTTACCATATCTTCCGGAAAACTTATACCCCTTATACCCGAATTCCACTCCATGCGCACCGATTATACGGCTGTCGTAGCAAATTCGGTATCAGAGATTAGGGTTAATGCCGTAGCGACTCGGGAAGGGGCCGCTGTTTCCGCTGCCGACAGTACATGGTCGTTAAAGGTCGGGGATAACCGGCTTACCGTTACGGTTACAGCCGAAGACGGCGGCTATACCGCAGATTATACGGTAAAGGTAAGACGGCAAAGTAGCGATGTTGCTTTGGAGAGGAATATTATCGTAATTGACAGTGTAAGCAATGATACGACGATACTCGCTGGCTCCGACAACGGTTTTGATTATGCTGGCAGCGTTCCGAATTCGGTATCAACGGTCAGGGTTGTGGTTAAAA
>JAITCT010000254.1 GCA_031282925.1 Dysgonamonadaceae bacterium
CAAGTAGTTTTGCCGTTAATGGTACCGATTGTTTCGATATTAACCGTTCCGATATACAAGGTCGTCCGAAAGCCGACTTTAATGCAAGTTATACTTATCGTTTGTCGGGTACTTTGGACAATGGCGCAAATATTCAGAGTGTAGTTTGGACTCACACGAATCCGGAGAATGCGGTTAGGGTTTTTACTCCTGCCGGTACGAGTGGTAATATTACAGACAATAATGTAGTGATTCAGTATGATCCCGCACTGCTAAACAATGCTACAATTGACGCTTCGGGTATTCAGCTAATAATAACAGCAACAATAACTACTACCGGCGGCTCCTGTCCGAATGCCGTTTATACGGCAGAGATATCGGTGAGGATCAGGGATGCTTATTGCTGTCCGGGGGTGACGATTAATGGCGGTGTACATAATGAAAAATCCAACATGAAGATAGGTGATTATATCTCGTACAATGAGTTGGTACCGACTCTCGGTTTTACAAGGGATGCCTCAAAGGATTTGTGTGTTTACTACCGTGATGGCGCCACGTCGGTGAATTGGAACACTGCGAAATCTGCTTGTGAAAATGGCACATACGTGGATGCCGGCGATCGAAGTATAGGCGGATGGCGTTTGCCGAATATCGCCGAATTGGGTTATATGCACAACCTGGTAAGAAGCGGTTCCGGCCTTGCCGATCAGCAAGACGCTGATGTTAGGACACAGAATTTCAAATCGAAAGATGCTAACGGTTATGCTTATCCGTATTGGAGTAGCACGGGAAACAATAGCTACTTCGCAATTGCGTGGAGATTTTTCCCCAGTAGCGTTGACCCCGGCCTTGGTACGTGGCACACCGATAGGGAGGCCATCTACGGCGGCGCCCGTAAGAACTTTTACTCTGCTCGCTGTGTCAAGACTGTGAATTAATTTCAGAACCCCTGTGCGTAGCAGGCAAACAAAATTTGAGTATTCTCAACAAAAAAAGAATCGCAGTAATGCGATTCTTTTGGTTTAGTTGCGGAGGAAGGACTCGAACCCACGGCCTCCAGGTTATGAGCCTGGCGAGCTACCAACTGCTCCACTCCGCGATTTGAGGCGGCAAAGGTAAACCTTATTTTCTTAAAAACCAAATTTTTTATTTCTTTTTTTTTGATTGCTTGCCTTTCATTGCTTTTTATACTACCTTTGCGCGCATTAAACAAAAGGGATTAATGCTGTTAAAGAAATTACCGTCATGTCGGAAGCAGTCGTAAAAACAAGGGAAAGGCTCATTGACGTCGCCCGCCAGTTATTTGCCCGGATAGGGGTGGATAATACAACGATGAATGATATTGCCAAGGCGTCGGCAAAGGGCCGGCGTACTTTATATACTTATTTTAAAAGTAAAACGGAAATTTACAACGCGGTTGTTCAATCGGAATTGAAAATTCTGTACGATTCGCTGGAAGCTGTCGCGAAAAAAAAATTGCCCGCCGACGAAAAAATGGTTGAATATACCCGTATCCGTCTGGAATCAACGGGCAAGGCGGTTTACCGGAACGGGACTTTGCGCGCCAGTTTTTTCAGGGACATGCGGAGGGTGGAATCCGTGCGTAAAGCGTATGACGAAAGAGATTTTAAGGTGCTCCTGAATATTTTGCAGGAAGGCATCGAACAGGATGTTTTTGATATTTCCGATCCGGCGAAGGCTGCAATTATTTTGCAAAGCCTGATGAAAGGAATGGAAATTCCTTATATCAGAGGGATAATTAACGGTTTTTCTCCGTCGGACAACAGCCAGGAAAATTCTGTTATCGACTTGTTGTTCAAAGGAATAAAAAAACACAAATAATATTTTTTTATGTCTGGATTATTAGAAGGAAAAACGGCTATTGTTACCGGCGCCGCGCGCGGAATCGGAAAGGCAATAGCCGTTCGGTTTGCCGGTGAAGGCTGTCATATCGCTTTCACCGATTTAGCGATTGACGACAATGCGAAAGCGACGGAAAAAGAAATCGCCGCTTTGGGTGTGAAAGTAAAGGCTTATGCTTCCAATGCCGCCGATTTTGAGGATACGCATACGGTAGTGAATGAAATCGTGAAAGATTTCGGACGGGTTGATATTCTGGTCAATAATGCGGGAATCACCCGCGACGGCTTGATGATGCGCATGTCCGAACAGCAATGGGATTCGGTGATTAACGTCAACCTGAAATCGGCGTTTAATTTCATTCACGCATTGACTCCCGTGATGATGAAACAAAAAGCCGGAAGCATTATTAATATGAGTTCGGTTGTGGGCGTTCACGGAAATGCGGGACAGGCCAACTATTCCGCATCCAAAGCGGGAATGATTGGTTTGGCGAAGTCGATAGCCAAAGAATTGGGTTCGCGGGGGATCCGCGCCAATGCGATTGCGCCGGGATTTATCATCACCGAAATGACTCACCAGTTGTCGGACGAAGTGCGGGAAGAATGGATCAAACAGATTCCGTTGAGGCGGGGCGGGAAACCCGAAGATGTGGCCGACGTCGCCCTGTTCCTGGCTTCCGACCTCTCCTCATACGTTACCGGACAGGTGATTCAAATAGACGGGGGCATGAACACTTAATTAATTGGCAATTGATAATTGATAATTACGGAAATGCCCCCCATAATTATCAATTATCAATTATCAATTATCAATTAATTATGACTGTTATTTATGAAGACAATCATCTGATTGCGGTGAACAAAACCAATTCGGAGATTGTTCAAGGCGATAAAACGGGCGATATTCCGCTTTCCGAGACTGTAAAACAATGGTTAAAGGACAAATATCAAAAGCCGGGAAATGTTTTTATCGGAGTGATTCACCGCTTAGACCGTCCTGTTTCGGGCGTAACACTTTTCGCCAGGACGAGCAAATCTTTGGAACGGATGAACGAAATGTTCCGGCGGGGCGAAGTGAAAAAAACGTACTGGGCTGTTGTTGCGAACAGGCCGCCACAGCCGGAAGGGGAGTTGACGCATTATCTGGTTCGCAACGAAAAACAAAATAAATCGTATGCTTACGATAGAGAAAAACCGGATTCAAAAAAAGCCGTTTTAACTTACCGGTTAATGGCGCAGTCGGAACGGTATTTCCTGCTGGAAATTGACCTGAAAACCGGTCGTCATCATCAAATCCGCTGCCAGCTGGCAAAAATCGGGTGTCCGGTTAAAGGCGATTTGAAATACGGATTCAACCGCTCTAATCCCGACGGGGGGATTTGTTTACATGCGCGGGAATTGAGGTTTGTGCATCCGGTTTCGGACAGGGAAATTGAGATTGTCGCTCCGGCACCGGAGGAAAAAATTTGGACAATATTAACCGGATAATTATTATGAAAGATGTAGTACTGTCAAAATATACGGAAGATTTTGTTCGCGCCGCCCTGGATTATTGCATTGTGATGGAAAAAACCGGGCCGGACGAAAAAAAGTTTTTTGTTGATAATATGGTCAGGATTTTGCCTTTGCTGTATCTGAAAGCGTCTATTATCCCGCCGGTTGAAGAAGATTACGAATCCGAACCGGAAGTAAAAGTTACGGAAGAAATGTACGGGCGCGTTCGGGAAAATATCAGTAAGCTCCTGGGTGAGGACGATTTATATCCGGAAACCTTTCATCCCGATATTAAATTGAGCGATTCGCTCATTGCCGTTAAGATTTCGGAAAATTTGGCCGACATCTACCAGGACTTGGGTAATTTTATCGCCGTATTCAAAAACGGATACAGGGAAACCATGAACGATTCGCTGGCGCTCTGCATCCGGAATTTTGAAGAATACTGGGGGCAAAGACTGGTAAATGCCTTGCGGGCATTGCATTTTGTAAAATATAAAGACGTCGGGTTTATCGAATAAAAAAAAGACAGCGTGGGAAAAACGATTACCAAAGAAGAAATTTCAACTTTTAGCGTTGAAGAATTTACAGGCCGGATTTATGTTATTGACAATCCTGTAGATTCGGAAAAGGCAGTCCATTATTTGTCGCGATTCAAGATGTTGGGTTTTGATACGGAAACCCGTCCGACATTCACAAAAGGACTTCGCCGGAGCGCTTCGCTGGTACAACTCTCCACACCGGATACCTGCTTTCTGTTTCGTTTGTCCGGCAATGGATTTCCGCCTCCTCTCATCGTCTTGTTATCCAATCCCGGAATACTTAAAATCGGGTTATCCCTGCGGGATGATTTCCTGAGCATGAGCCGCCGCATGAAATTTGCCCCGCAAGGTTTTGTTGATTTACAGCAAATCATTCGGAATTACGACATTGAAGACATCAGCCTGCAAAAAATATATGCCATCCTTTTTAACAAGAAAATATCCAAAAACCAGCGGCTGACCAATTGGGAAGCGGCAGAATTGACCGAAGCGCAGAAAAAATATGCGGCTTTGGACGCCTGGGCTTGCCTGAAAATTTACGAATATTTATGTCCTGCAAAAAAATATATTTGAATCCCGGAAAAGAAGAATCCCTGAAACGGTTTCATCCCTGGATATTTTCGGGCGCCATTCATCATGCCGAAGGCCGGCCGGAAGAAGGAGAAATCGTTGAAGTTTACAGTTCCCAAAAGGAATTTTTGGCAGTGGGACACTGTCAGATCGGTTCGATAGCCGTCCGTGTGTTGAGTTTTAAACAGGAAGAAATCAACGGTGATTTTTGGAAAAAACGTTTTGAAACCGCCTGGACTTTGCGGCAAAGTTTGCTGAATAAAACGAACAACAATATTTTCCGTCTGCTACACGGCGAAGGCGACAACATGCCCGGCCTGATAACGGACATTTATGGTAAAACCGCTGTGATGCAGGCGCATTCTCCGGGTATGCATCTGGCCCGTTTTGAATTGGCGGCAGCCATGAAAGAAGTGACGGGCGATTCCATTGAAAATATTTACTACAAGTCCGAAGGAACGCTTCCTTTCAAAGCCGGGTTGGAAGCCGAAAACGGCTATCTCTATGGAGGCTCGGACGTTTCGGGCATTGCCGTCGAAAACGGGTTACAATTCAGGATTGATTGGGAAAAAGGCCAGAAGACGGGTTTTTTTATCGACCAGAGGGACAACCGGAGTCTGTTGGAAAAATATGCCAAAGGGCGGGACGTGCTGAATCTGTTCTGTTATACCGGAAGTTTTTCGTGCTATGCCCTGCGTGGAGGCGCGGGAAAAGTACATTCGGTTGACAGTTCTGCCAGGGCTGTTGATTTGACCCGTGAAAATGTAGCGTTGAATTTCCTCGGCGAGATGCGCCATCAGGCCTTTGCGGAGGATGCATTCAAATATCTGGAAAAAACGGATGCTTCAGCCTACGATTTGATTATTCTTGATCCGCCGGCCTTTGCCAAGCACCGTAAAGTATTGAAAAACGCGCTGCAAGGCTATAAAAAGCTCAATGCAACAGCGATTGAAAAAATCCGCAGGGGAGGAATCATTTTTACATTTTCCTGTTCACAAGTCGTTACAAGAGAAGACTTTCGGCTTGCCGTATTCAGTGCGGCCGCACAGACCGGCAGAAATGTTAAAATATTGCATCAGTTGACACAACAGTCCGATCATCCGATAAACATATATCATCCTGAAAGCGAGTACATTAAAGGTCTTATTCTGTTTGTTGAATAGTGCAAGAAAGTTAAATATATTTAAAACAGAAAAATTTCTTCCGAAAGATTATGTTTTATAACATAAAAGCATTACCTTTGTGGCGTGTTTTTCATGGTATTAGATTTAAGGTTAACAATGAAGATTGGTTGTCGTGATGACAACCTTTTCTTTTTTAAAGGATTGAATACTTATGAGCGGATTTTGCCCAATTGTGTCTAACATGATTTTGTGCATCCGATTTCATCAAAAATGGAAAATTATTTAAACACGAAGAAACTGTTAATACATGATTTTCGTGCCTTTGTGTTTACAAAAAAACCGTTTGCCAATGCACAAACCATACTGTGCGCAGTATAGTTTCATAAGAGAACGGGAACCAATCTCATGTAAAATGTGCGAATCTTCATGAGATTCCCGCCTGCGCGGGAATGACAGGCTTCACAACCGCGATGCGACAATTTAAATTACACCCATAACGACTGCGATTTGTTTATTTCACTGCGTTATTACGAAGGCGATAGCCTGAAGCAATCCGGAATAATTTTTATCTGTATTGTATGCAATTGGATAATTCTATGTATACTTGCGAAAAATTATTACCTCATGTAAAAGAGAAATCATAGACATATAATTGGAATTAGTAAGTTTGTATAGAAATCAGCTTGTTTCTTTTAGCCATTAACAGCATGAGGGATAAAATCATCATCTCCATACTTTTTGAAGGCATTGTTGCAACGATAAAAAAAGGATTTATTGACTTATCTTTGTTTTCGCCTAACAAAAGAAGCAGATACATGAGTACCCGGTCAATAAACCCGGCCAAAAGTAAATATAAAATTC
>JAITCT010000270.1 GCA_031282925.1 Dysgonamonadaceae bacterium
CTTCGAAACTCGTTGCAGCAGGCTGAATCGGTAAATTATAATCCAACGCTATCTTTTGTTCGCCGACTACATTGACCGTTATGGCTAACACATCGTCAGGCTGAAACCGTACAACGCCTGTATTGGCATGGGATTGCGTTTCAAACTCCGTGGGATTTCCATTTTCCTGAAAATAAGGTATTTGCTTATAGGAAGTGCAAGAAACCGCACTAAGCAGCAACACGAAAGAAATTACTTTCACATTAAGCGTCATTGCCCCTCTTTTGAGTTCCTTTTTTTCAGCATGATATAACCGCCACTCAATAAACCGAGTATCGCAAGCCCTTCGCCGATAGGAGCTTCATCGCCGGGACTGTCTCCTCCACCAGGGCCCGGTTTGTCAGTAGCAGTCAACGTTTCCTGTCCGGTGGTAAAAACACCTGCAGAAGAAGTAGTAGTTGCTCCTCTTTCGAAAGCCGTCAAATTATTCTGAAATACTCCTTGCGAATAAACAGTACTGCCCATACTCACGAGAAAAACACCCACAAGCAATATGATTTTTATTTTTAAATTCATGATATGATCCTTTCTATTTATGTTCATTTTTTTTATTTATTGAGAACTTTCAGTATAGATGCTTTGCCTCCCGTACTAACAACATAAATGCCTTTCCGGATCAACGGAACGGAAAACTCTTTGCCGGATGCTTTTCCGGAAGCTACCGTGCGTCCGGTCAAATCCAATACCTGCACCTTGTCGCCTTCGCTCAGGTTACTTACCGTTAAGATATTATTTTTTACGAAAGCGAAAGGATCGCCTGCTTTTACCGCCGGTGTTCCCGTATAAGTGCTATTGATATACAAGGTAAACCGCTCGTTATCGCTTGTAACTTTTTCGCTTTGGAACGAATACGACAAAGATTGCAGCAAATCAACCTTCGCTTTGGTCTGATTATCCACCAAAACCACATTCCGCACATCCGTAAGGAGCAACGGGTCTAAAGAAATAGTGTAATCTCCCGCTTCGGGAACGGAAAATCCCACTGGCACTATCCGCTCGTTAGGCGTCGAAAGACCATTCACAACGAGTGATGATCCGTCCCGCAAACTCCATACGGTAGGCATGTTCGGATAATCGCTTGCCATTTTTATTGCGTCCTTCTTTGTATGGAAAGACTCCGCATAATCTTCGGCAAAATCCAGATAAAAACGGTCGAAGAATGTATTATCCTTGCCTGAAGAAAGAGCAAAATACAACCGGTCTTTTACTGCACCGGATTCGTTCTGAGACGAACGGTATTGGGCGCTTGTAAGCAACAGCCCCGCTTTCTTAAACATCAAAGTATTGCTTTTGGTTCCTCCTTTGTTCAACTCATCAACCGAATTATGTACATAAAAAGGTGTGAACGGGCCTATTTGCGCCGTTTCATCACTCCCTAAAACAACTTCCTTCCACTGAGAAGGGTTTAATGCTTGCGAACTACTGCCGTACTGATAATAGACTGCTCTTCCGTCATAGCTACCCAAATTAGATTTTGAAAATAGAAAAGTAGAAGAATTAAGCCCTCCCAAAAAAGCCCAACCACTGACTTTGTCCAAATTATTCCAGTTCGCATCTCCTTTATACACAGGGTAAGAAAGGATTTTATCATTATCATTAGTAGAAAATAATTTCGCTATATCGGAGGAAACAGCATAAAAATCAACATCTGTGAAAGATTCGTCTCCGAGATAAAATTGATAACCGATACCTTTACTTAATTTTTGATAATCAGGCTCACTCCGGTCAATAGCCGAAGCGCTACCGAGTTCTTTCCATACCTGCTCTGCGCTTGTAAAGCCGGAGTTCGCTCTATTTTCATAGTCAAACTCGTAAACCAGGAATTGCCAGTCATTGTCTTCTCCATTTCTAAGTTTAATTCTTGTTCCTGCCTTAAAAATGCTATCTCCCATTACGTCAAACGGAAGTGAAAAATAGGTGTGTTTAGCAGGTTCAAATTTTTTACGAAGGATAACCGCTTTCGGAGCGGTAGTTCCGTCAGTCGCTTTTACAGCGGCGTCTGTATTCAGTAACAACCCGTCGTTTTTATCATTTGAATAAAAAATGATTGTATCGGCCTGTAATACACTCTCGCCGGTAGCCATATTAATTTTACCAACACCTTTCTCGTCAGCAGTCGTTGTTGCCGACGAATTAGCATAAACATGCACCGCACCTTGCGAACGTACCTTCGCTCCCACGTACATCTTACCCGCAACTACTACCGGCAGACCTTGTCCAAATAAGCTCGAATATCCGATAAAGGATATTAAAACAGTAATTAATCGTTTCATATCACACTATATTTTTTATTTATATTCTTTATTTTTAAGTGTTTTTTAGAGTCACTATTCTTTTTTTGTTTTTAGAATGATAGTCTTTTTTGTTTTTAAAGTCGTATTTTTTTTATTTCAGTATTTTATTTGCCAAATCAATAGCCTTTTTTATTTCCATACTATCCATAATATTCACCTTGTAATCTTCCCACAAGTCCGGAATTTTCAAATCAGTTCCCAGCGGGATATTTACCGGTGAAGAAATTTTATCTTTATTCTCAATATAAATGTAAACCCAAAAAATCCGGGTTCCATATTTTTTTTCAGCAAGGGAAGGTAAATCAATTGACTCTAAGGCTTCGGGCGTATCATTCCGTTCATCTTCATAGTTATTGTTGTTTCCTTTCGGAAATAATAGCCATACAATAAAAAATAGAACTATCGCAACCGCAACGGCTACAATACCTCTCATCCTCGCTACATCACTTCTCTTTTCTTCTTGTGGAATAACTACGTCACCCACTTTGGAAGTGTTCCGTATATTCAACCGATTAGATCGAATATCGGGTTTCCGAACCAAAGTCGCTCCTCTTTTTTCTATTCTTCTCTCGCCACCTTTTTCCTCCGTTTTACGCTCGTCTTCCGGCTTTGTTGCTTCTCTTTTCCCTGCGCTTACGTTCGTGTTCTGCGTTTCAGCCGCAGGAAGCAGGGGTATCCCAATATCCGCTTTGCTTTTCACACTTCCGTTCAACAATTCACGAAGAGTAGATGATACCGTATAAGAAATACGATAAGAGCCATCAACATTTTTCACCGGACGGAAAACACCCACTTCCGGCACAACTACTGTTTGCCCTTTTTTCAAGGGAACGGATATGTTTGCATAAATACGGGATTCGATTGAATCTTCCGAAGCCACAAACACAGGCAAACTTTCCGTTTCGTTAAACAACACGGTACATTTACCAGGAAAAACTTTTAATTCCAAATAGCCGAACTCAGGAATAATGACCTTCCCTTTTTCTAAAAAAAGAGCTACAATAGAAGAACTTAAAGTTTCCATTGCAGTACGTTCATTATTATTTAAATGTTCTACACGCATACTCAGAGAGTAAAATTTCTTGAATAAACCGAGTAGGGAATATTTCCTTTTGCTTGTTGCTTGAATGCCCGTAAACAACTCCACTAACGACAATTTCAACGGACTTCGATACGTGTCGGAATAATCCTCACACTTCCGTTTCTTCCATCAAACTTCCGTTCGCGGACGGCGATACAAACAACACTGAAAAAAAAAGAAAGTCAAAGCACTTAAATCTATGTTCAAATTTTGGAAAATTTAGACACAAACTACCTCCTTCAAACTTCCTTCTCATGAAGAAATGACAACTGTTCAACCATAACCCCACTTCATACAAAGTTTACAAAATTGAAATAAAAGAATACTTTCTCTAAAAACGTAGCAAAAGTACGCTAAATTCTAAGATGGGCGCTCATAAATTATTGCCTATATGACATATATTTTTACCTTGCAGTGATTCCTTTGTTTTCTTTCTTCTTTTATCCGAACGGCAGTATATCTTCCGAACATGAATGTGCATGCCCCTTTTTGTTACCGAATATCAGTCGGCGGAAAACCAAACATTGCTTTGCAAAAAATCGAAAAATGTTGGTACGAAGAAAATTTATATTCATTGGCTATTTCCTGCAAAGACTTAACGCCTCTGTTTATATCAATTTGGATTTTCGCCGCTTTTTGTTTTTGCATCCATTGATAAGGCGATTCGTCAAAAGCCTTTTGAAATTTTTTGATAAATCCGGATGCCGAATAATTAGCCAACATGGCTAATTCCTGCACACTTTTTACTTTAAGATAATTATTCAAAACAAAATGTTTGAATTGAATGTCTTTCGACAAAACAGGCTGAAAGAATTCAGCCAATGCTTTTTTTTCATAGCAAGCAAATAAAAGCAGGTTCAGTTCACTCCTTTTCAAATCAAAAAAATAGTATGATACAAGCCCTTGTTCCATACATTTACGCAATAACAAAAGAAACTGTCCGATAATTTCAGAAACCGGTAATTTTTTTATGGTTTTTTCATGGCTTGTGTTTTCAAAACCTAATTCTTCCATCAATTTAGTTTTCACCAATAAAGATTCTACCGACAAGGCGCACTTCATAATAGAACTTCGCTTCAAGGCTTCGATCTTGCATGGAATAGCTTCCGGCAACAAAATCATTTCTCCGGCATCAACCGTATAAACATCCGTATCATTGATCGTAAACCGGATATTACCTTCCAAGAGGAAAAAGATAACCGGATCGGACGATTTTTTCGTAATCCGATAAACCTGCTCCGGCAAAAAAATATTTTCCCAGATATTTTGAAATTCTATGTTATTTTCCTTTTCCACCCGATAAACAATTTTTGTACAGTCAGGAAACAATCATCGTTTTATACAACCGCCGCCAATTGATAAGTGCTTTCTTTCAAAAACTCGCCCAACTGCAAGGTACCTGGAAATTGTTGCTGCGTTTCCGGCATAATCGGCTTCCCGAAAACAAGGTGAATTGTTTTGCCTTTCTTAGTATCCAACTCGTGGCATAACCGGACGGTTCTTATCCGCCAATCAATTTTATCAAGCAAGTTAAAAAAATACGAATTTTGTCCGGAAAAATAAGCCGGAATAACCGGAACATTTGCCTTTCGGATAAGTTTAATCACACTTTCCTGCCACTCCCTGTCTTGCACCTTGTTTCCTCCGATATTTTTCGACACTGCCCCAGCAGGGAAAAATCCCACCGGATGGTTTGCGTTCAACTGTGCCAGACATTCTTTTACTCCCGACAGGCTCGAACGGCTTACTGTATCCTGACTGTAAGGATTTACCCCTATAAAATGATCCTGCATAACATCAACCATGTTCAGCATCCAATTCACCATTACCCTGTAATCCGAACGAATTTTTGCCACTTCCCCAATGAGCATAATCCCGTCAATATGGCCGTAAGGATGGTTCGACACCGTGATAAAAGGTTTTCCGTCAAACTGTTTAAGTATATCAATATTATGAACTTTGCGCGTAATACCCAGTTCATCTATCATTGCATCTTCAATAGCCGGTCCCGTTTTATATTTACCCGAATCATAGACGCGGTTCACTATGTCAAAACCACATATCTTCATTACAAGTTTTGCCAAAAGTGGACCGTATGGTTTTTTAAAGGTTGGAGAAAATTTTTGTAATGTTTCTAAATCAATTAATTTTTCTTTCACTTTTGATATATCAAATAACTCTTCTTCTATCATTCACCATCCGAAAATATAAGCGTGAGCCTGTATTGGTTAATTATAATGTGAATTTATTTTCATCTTGTTTCCATACCAATAACCAATCAGGCTGAATATGACATTCCATATAATCTTTGTAATTCTTGTGTAATGGATGTAACTTATATTCAGTTAGTCACTTTAACGAAGTATCTGAATTTTTCATTGGTTTCTGTAATAATACTTTTTACTTCTGACTTCTTCATTGCATGCACTCTTCCAACGGGTTAGATACACTTTTTATCCGGGTAAGCCTTTCGTTCTTGAAAGAACTATCACACCGGCTAATTTAATATATCCGAATTTGAACGCGAATTTCGCAAGTACATATACCCTATATTGTATGTGAGGAAGAGCATCACACAAACTATTCGGACGAGGTAGAACCCCGTCCGAACAAAGGGAACATGAGATTCCCACCTGCGCGGGAATGACATGTACCCTCTCGTCTATTCGTAAACTTGTCTATTAATCAATAAAATCAAGCGTTTCTTCGCCAATAATCCGGCGCAAGGTATTTTTCAGCTTCACATATTGGATAAACAAATCATGTTCGGCAATGTGTTCGTAATCGTGCATCGGGCTTTTGAAATAGAACGATAACCAGGATTGTATGCCGCTGAATCCCACGCGCTTGGCTAAATCGGTAAACAATACCAAGTCCAAACATAGCGGAGCGGCCAGAATGGAATCCCGGCAAAGGAAATCAACTTTCAACTGCATCGGATAACCCAGCCACCCGAAAATGTCAATGTTATCCCAACCTTCCTTATTGTCTTTGCGGGGAGGATAATAGTTAATCCGAACTTTGTGATAAACTTTCCCGTACAACTGAGGATAAAGATCCGGTTGCAAAATATTGTGGATAACCGAAAGTTTCGATTCTTCTTTTGTTTTGAAAGAACCCGGATCATCCAGCACTTCACCGTCGCGATTGCCGAGAATATTGGTAGAGAACCATCCGTTCAATCCCAACATACGGGTTTTCAACATAGGCGAAAGTACGGTTTTCAACATCGTTTGGCCGGTTTTGAAATCTTTACCGCAAATCGGGACTTGCTTTTGTGCGGCAAAATCCCAAATAGCAGGCATATCAACCGTCAAATTCGGTGCGCCATTGATATAAGGAATACCTTCTTCGATAGCGGCATAAGCGTAAATCATCGAAGGTGCAATTTCGGGACTGTTTTCTTTCATCGCTTTTTGCAAAGCCGG
>JAITCT010000135.1 GCA_031282925.1 Dysgonamonadaceae bacterium
TCCCTCATGTCTCTAAAATTTTCCGGTATAAAAGTAATCAAAAAATTCCGAACAGAGATTATTTTTCTTCCTTAACTGTAGTGTTTTTCTTCAAAATTCTGTATTTATTTTATAAAATATGGGGAAAAACGTACAAAATTCAAGAAAAATACGTTTTTTTTCAAAAAAACAGTGAAGAATTTGGTGATGAAAAATAAACCTTATAAATTTGGTGATGAAAAATTACATAAATATAAAAACAGTGAATCATGAAAAAGTTTTTTTATTTTATTTCGGCAGTTACCTTTTTAACTGTCAGTTTGCCGGTTCATGCTGATGACGGCAATGCAAAGTACAGCGATACCATAACCATCGGATACAGGCAGGAATATCTTGCCCCGGACGATGCATTTTCGCTGCAGTTCGACTCTCTTTTGCGCGACTGGCGCGTTCCGAAAAGCTCGCCGGAAGATTACGGCAAAAATGTTAAAGTCCGTGTTTCGCTCGGCATTAACGGTCAAAATTATCAACCTGTACTCTCTTTATTTAACGGTGAACAGCGGTACGTAATAGCGCAGGGACTTCGTTTCGAGTTGCTTGCTGTAGACCCGCTTCCTCCTGCCGAACCGGCGGATTACCGGATCAAGATTGCCGTTCAAGAATGTGAAGACGTTGGTCAATACCTTGTCGACGGCAAGTTTGAAGAAGCCCGCGAAGCGATTGACAACTGGCTGAAAGAGCCTAAAGACTGGGTGATTCCGGCCAATGTATTAATCCCTGTTTACGTGTTGGAAAAACTTACCGGATGGCTGGAATATCATCTTGCCGTTTCCGATGCACAGGTGCTGTCTCAAAGCGAAATAATCATTTCGTATTCCAATCAGGACAAGTATGAGTATAAAGCGCTTGATATTTTGTCGGATTTTCCCATGCAGACCGGCGTATTCCATGATTTTGACGGCACGAGTCTGTTGCTGTTGCAAGTAGATTATACAAGCAACCGGTTAGAAGCGGTCAAGGACTTGTTTTTCCCGGGGCAATCCGATGAATTTAGCGTGACGGATGATTATAAAAGTCCCGGCGATTTTGGATACCAAAAACTGTTTTACAAGGAATTTGAACAGTTGTTTTTTTATGGAACTATAGTCTGGATGGGATGCGGCGAAATTCTGTATCCGAAAAATTGGAATATTCCGCAGGAATACCCTCTTACTGCACAACTTGATATTGTTGTCCCCAAAAATGGTTTTGAGTGGGCGGGCGTTAAAGAAGGCTGGCAACCTCCTTCGGAAGACATGAAAAGCGCATGGCTCTCCGTAATGCCGTCGGTTTTGGCAAGAGAATTTATCGCCGCCAATCCCGAAGAAAAAGTAAAGGTGTATTTTTACCGGCCAAGTGTTGGCGTGGGCGACCCCGGGGACTGGAAATGGATTTTTATTTTGCGCAATCAATTCTCGCCAACAACGATAGCCTGAAGCAATCCGGTGAATAACGCAGTATAATATAATCCCTGATTGCTTTGCGGCTCGCAATGAGTGCGGTTGTGAAGCCAATGACAGGGCGCGACAATAATCTATTTTGCTTTTTTCTTAACCGTATGTTTGAATTTCATCAAAGCAAAATTGATTTCAACGCTTGTTTCCGTATCGCTTACCTGCAAGTCGTCGCCAAGCAGATCTGCAACAATCTCCCCGCTTTTTTGCATCAGCGTTTTTTGCCTGGGTTCTTCCGGCAATTGCGAAAGTTCCGCTACCGTGCGGGAGAGTTCCCGTATTTTTGCAAATGTTTCCACAATGGCGATGGTGGTGTGTGTTGCCTTCAGGCTTTTCAGAATAGTTGCAAGCATGTAAAGCCCTTTTTCGGTAAAAGCTTTTGGTCCAAATGGAGCAAACTTTACTTTAGGGTTATCAAAATTTTTGATAACCTCTTGTTTTTCTTCCCTGGTAAGATCAAAAATATACCCTTCCGGAAATTTATCGGGATTGTTTTTGATTGCCTGATTTACTTCTCTTGTTTCTACGCCGTACAGCCCGGCGACATCACTGTCGAGTATGACATTCTGCCCGCGCAGGTTTATGATTTTGCTTTCTACTTCATTGAATTTTACTGTTTCACTCATGGCATTTTATTTTTATTTGAAGATTATTTAAATGGAAGCGTTTCACACCGGGAAGCTATCGCTTGAGCAATGTTTCTATGTTGTTCATCGCCGCCCTGAACGCTTTATCTATATCAAGGAAATCCTGAATCGTCCGGCAGGCATGGAGAACCGTTGCATGATCTCTTTTTCCAACCAGGCTGCCGATGCGGGAATAGGAATAATCGGTATATTTTTTCGATAAAAACATGGCTACCTGCCGCGCTTGAACAATTTCCCGCTTGCGGGATTTGGAATGGATTTCTTTTAAGTCGATGTTGAAATATGTGCTGACTACATCCTGAATTTTTTCAATCGTAATTTGCTTCTTTTCAATTTTAACGGCTTTGCTTACAACCCGTTTGGCTAATTCCAAATCAATTTCGCGGTTACAGACCAGCGAATGGGCTACTAATGAAGTGATAATGCCTTCCAAATCGCGAATATGGTCGGTTACATTTTCGGCAATATATTCAATGATGTCCTCCGAGATTTTCAGGCCATCCTGTTTGATTTTGTGCTGAAGGATTTTTTTCCGCAACTCCAAATCCGGTTTAAACAATTCGGTCGTAGCGCCCCATTTGAAACGGCTGATGAGCCGTTCTTCAATACCCTGCAAGTCGGTAGGCGCTTTGTCGGAAGTCAAAATAATCTGTTTCCCAAGCAAATGCAGGTGATTGAATATATGGAAATAAGCATTCTGGGTTTTTTCCTTGCCCGCTAATTCCTGAATATCGTCCACGATCAGGGTCTCAATTCCCTGGTAGAAATTGATAAAATCGTTGGAAACATTGTTCCTGGCAGCGTCGGTAAATTGAACCTGAAACAGGTGCGACGAAATATATACCACTTTCTTTTCGGGGAAACGTTCGGCCATCCGGTTGCCGATAGCATGGCAAAGATGGGTTTTTCCTACGCCGGAACAGCCATGAATGAAAAGCGGGTTGAAGGTTTTCCCCGGATTTTCGCAGACACTCTCCCCTACCCTTCTTGCAAGTAAATTACTTTCCCCTTCAAAGAAATTTTGAAAGGACAATCTCGGATTTAAATTAGGATTCCATTCGGTTGCAGGCACCAGTTTATGAGGGGACTTGTTCAGCCGGGTCGCTGCCTTGTTTGCTTCGGTTACCGGAGCAGGCCGTTCACTCTGCAAAACAGTCCCCCCTCCCTTTTTATCGGAATGATCTACTATAATCCGGTAGTAAAGAACCGGATTTTTTCCGGCTACTCTCAATAAACTTGCGTAAATTAAGTCCGCATAATGTTCTTCCAGATACTCGTAGAAAAAATGACTGGGAACTTGAACCGTGAAGTCATTGTCCTCATACTTAATCGGAACAATCGGAACAAACCATGTTTGAAAGGCTTTATCGCTGACGTTGTCTTTGATAATTTCCATACACTTGCGCCAAATACTTTTGTAAGATTCCACTTTTGTTGGGTTTTATAATGTTTGTATATAGGCTAATTAAGCCCGTTGAAATGATATTTACGTATAATGATTCGATTGAAATCGGATGCAAATGTTGGAAAAAAAAAGGAAATAAAAAAATGCTTTTTTTCTTGCTTTTTTCAATTTTACTGCTACTGCCTGTTTTTCAACGGGTTGAATCAGATTGAAATAAACGCTTGATTATTAGGGAATTGAACGGAAAAACAGCGTTGCTGTTTTAGGCGGGAAATTTTTTTTATTGCTTTAACCTGTTTATATAATGAAGTTTCGTCCCGTTGCTTCGACAAATTTTAAATAAGCATCGTTTTTTTTACAAAAATCAGAATATGGAAAACTGCACATACCGTTTCGGATTCAATTTAAAATCCAGCAATAATTGGGAAGCATTCATGGCCGTCGAATCCAGATGGTCGTATAAAGACCTGTCGTTCAAAAGCAATCCCAGCGAATTGTCCTTATTGTTCATCTGCTTCGACAGCCGGTTGATATTTTCCAGCGCCCCGTTGACTTTATTCAGCGTTAAATCCAAATCCAGCAGTTGGATTTTGTTGCTGAAAACAGCCAAACCGGCGGCAGTTTGATTCAAATTCGACAATATCGGATGAACGTCTTTCGCCAGGATTTGATTCAGTTGTTGAGAAGAATTTGCCAGAGCGGCAGTTGTCGCCGAAATTTGTTTCAGCGACTGCGAGAGCGCAGGATGGTTCACAAGCAACTGTATGCCCTGCAAAATGCTGTCCAGGCGGGGGAGAATGATTTCAACCTGGGGGAGCAGACTGCCTGAAATCTTATCCATCATTCCGGGCGTTGAAAAGCCTTCGAGCGTATCGCCGACCGAGCAGTATGTTTCCACATACTTATTGAGATGCAAGTCCAGGTATGCGCCGGAAGTCAGCCCTGATTTCAGTTCAAAATAACTTCCGGTTTCAATCTTCATCTGTTTGTCCAGGTTGACCTGCACCGTGATAAAATCTTTTTCGTCAAACCGGAAATCAACGCCGTTTACCACGCCGATTTTGAATCCGTTGACATATACGGGGCTGGACAGGTGCAAGTCGTCGACTTTCTCCATCCTGACATAATAATGGTTGGCCGGCTTAAAGATATTGACGCCTTTCAAATAATTAATGCCGATATAAAGAATTACTAAACTGACTGCTGTAACAAGACCAATGGTCAATTCTTTAGAAAAAAACCTTTTCATACAATTATATTTTTTTTGTGAACGGTGAACAGTGAAGTTTCGTCATCACCGTTCACTATTCACCATTTCACCGTTTGCTGTTTTTCCTTTCGGTTGTCCGGTCGAAAGCGGTTTTATACTCGGTAAAAGCGTTGCAAATGGAACGCGCCAAAACCTCCTGTCCTTCTTTGCTGAGCATGAATTGCTCCGCTTCGGGATTACTGATAAAGTCAAGTTCTACCAGGACTCTCGGCATGGTTGATTTCCGAAGGACTAAAAATTCGGCCTGTTTCACGCCCAGGTCTTTCCTGTGGGCTGTTTCTACCAACTGCCGTTGAACCATGGTTGCGAAATCCACGCTTTGTTCCACAAATTTGTTTTGCATGAACTCGAAAATAATGTACGATTCCGATGAATTGGGGTCGAAACCTTCATACTTCTGTTCGTAATTCTCTTCCAGAAGAATAACCGAGTTTTCCCGTTTCGCCACTTCCAGGTTTTCCTCGTTTCTCGAAAGCCCGAACGTGTAAACTTCGCTACCGTTAATATGTGAACTTGATCTTCTGCGGGCTACCGAATTGGCATGAATGGAAATAAATAAATTGGCGTTTGCTTTGTTTGCCATATCAGCCCGTTCATCCAAATCAACATTCACATCCCTGTCGCGCGTCATGATGATTGCTACATCCGGATGCGCTTCGTAAATATACTGTCTCAGCAATTTGCTTACCGCCAGATTAATATCTTTTTCCTTTCCTTTTTTCCCTACTGCGCCGGCGGCCTTTCCGCCGTGGCCGGGATCAATGACCAGCACAAAAGGAGGAGTGTCTGCTCCTGCCTGCATCGGAAAGGTAAAAAGCAAAACCGCCAAAAGCAACAGGATGTTTCGTACCTCCCTGCCCGGCGGGCGCAAAGCCCGCGCCGAGGGTTTTGCCTTGGGTTTGCAATTTTGAAAAACCCCTTTCAGGGGGTTGGGGATAATATAAACCATGAAATAGTTGTTGAAATTTCAGTGCAAAGGTATATGAAATTTTTTAATTACACACAGACGGATTAATTATATAAAAGATTTCATGGAAATTTGCGGAAAATCTATTTTTCACCTAATTTTGCGCTTCGGCAGCACACTTTTTACATCTCCGCCGCAATTTAAATGATGCCGCTAATGCACAAATACAATCGGTGAACCGGCGGCAAAATAAAAAAACATAAATGTATGAAATTTTTAGGTATCATTCCCGCGCGGTACGCATCAACCCGTTTTCCCGGCAAACCGCTGGCGGATATTGCCGGTAAACCGATGATACAGCGGGTTTACGAACGGGTTGCAGGATTGGCGGACGAAGTCTGCGTGGCAACCGACGACGACCGGATTTTCCAAACCGTCTGCAATTTCGGAGGAAAAGCCGTGATGACCTCGCCCGATCATCGAAGCGGAACCGACCGCTGTTACGAAGCGCTGACAAAAACCAAAGGGATTTTCGATGTTGTCATCAACATTCAAGGCGATGAGCCTTTCATTAAACCTTCCCAGATTGAGTTGCTTAAAGATTGTTTTGAAGACGGGAAAACGCAAATCGCCACTTTGGTCAAACCGTTTCCCGATGATGTGCATTTTGACGTACTGTTCAGCCCCAATACGCCGAAAGTGATTTTGAATAAGAACAGGGAAGCGATTTATTTCAGCCGCTCGGTCATCCCCTATATTCGCGGGGAACATCATACCGAATGGCTGAAATTATTTACGTTTTATAAACACATAGGTATTTATGCTTACAAATCCGATGTGTTGGGCGAGATTACCACATTGCCGCAGTCGCCGCTGGAATTGGCCGAATCGCTGGAACAACTTCGCTGGATTGAAAACGGGTACTCCATCAAAGCGGGTATTACCGACGAAGAAACCACGGGCATCGATACGCCCGAAGATTTGGAAAAGGCAGTCGGGCAAATAAACGGGTTGACCGGTTAACGGGTTGCCGCCCTCAGCTTCCACTCAAACCCGTCCTTGGCGTCTTTGATTTCAAAGCCCAGGGCGGTCAATTCATTCCTGATCTTGTCGGAAGTAGCCCAGTCTTTGTTTTGTTTGGCCTGCATCCTGATTTCCAGTAATATATCTACGGCTTTGGCAAATGCGTCATAAGGAACATTCCCGCCTTTCGATTCATTTTTAATGCCCAGCAATTCAAACAGGAACAAATCGAAAAAGCGTTTCAGGTCGCCGATGTTTTCTTTGGACAGCAAAATTTGTCCCGCCGCGGCCGAATTAATAATACGAGCAGCTTCAAACAGTTGGGCGATGACGATGGGCGTATTCAGGTCGTCGTTCATTGCTTCGCGGGCTTTGTTGAAAAGCCCTTGAATATCCGCACCGGAAGTTTCGCTTAACACAAAATCCTTGCTATCCAGCCTGGTGCAGGCTTCCAGCAGGCGGGCAAGGCCTTTTTCCGATGCTTGCAGCGCTTCATTGCTGAAATCGACCGTACTCCGGTAATGCGCCTGAAGGATGAAAAAGCGGACGGTCATCGGGGAATAGGCTTGCGTCAGCAAAGGATGATTGCCGGTGAAAAATCCTTCCAGGTTGATAAAATTACCCAAAGATTTGCCCATTTTTTGTCCGTTAACGGTAATCATGTTGTTGTGCATCCAGTATCTGACCGCCTGTTTACCGGTTGAGGCTACGCTCTGGGCGATTTCACATTCATGATGGGGGAAAATCAAATCCATTCCGCCGCCGTGAATATCGAACTCTTCGCCCAAGTACTTCTTACCCATAGCCGTACACTCCAGATGCCAGCCGGGGAAACCCTCGCTCCAGGGCGAAGGCCAGCGCATAATGTGTTCGGGCGCCGCTTTTTTCCACAAAGCAAAATCCACCGGGTTGCGCTTTTCTTCCTGGCCTTCCAACTCGCGGGTAGTGTTGAGCATATCTTCGATATTTCGCCCGGATAATATTCCGTAATGATATTTCCTGTTGTATTTTTCCACATCGAAATAGACCGAGCCTTCGCTTTCGTAGGCATATCCCCTGTCTAAAATATCTTTCACCAGTTGGATTTGTTCGATGATATGACCGCTGGCATGAGGCTCTATGCCGGGCGGAAGCACATTCAGGGCATCCATCGCTTTGTGATAACGATTTAAATAATATTGCACCACTTCCATAGGTTCGAGGTCATCCAAACGGGCTTTCTTTGCAATTTTGTCTTCCCCCGAATCGGCGTCGTCAACCAAATGTCCGACATCTGTTATATTCCTCACATAGCGCACCTTATATTTCAGGTGAGTTAAATAGCGGAAAAGAACGTCAAAGGTAATGGCGGGACGGGCATGTCCCAAATGCGGGTCGCCGTAAACCGTCGGGCCGCAGACATAAAGGCCTGCTCTCGGCGAATGCAAAGGCTTGAACAACTCTTTTTTCCGGCTTAGCGTATTATAAATTGACAGTTGATTTTCCATCGGATACTGTATTAAAAATTTCCCGCAAATGTAGTGAGATTATTTAATTCTTACAAGTATCAGTTGCGCACAGGGTGCATTTCAAATTGTCGCTGTGCGGTTGTGTATAAACCTCATTTTCACCTTATT
>JAITCT010000107.1 GCA_031282925.1 Dysgonamonadaceae bacterium
TCTGCCTGCCTGCCGCTTTGCCGCTCTTCTTTCAATTCATCCAGGCTGACTGTCTGCGGAAGCGTTTTACGAAAATGGGAAATAACCAGGTTGTGAGTGGAACGGAACAGATAATGCGAGAAATTACCGTCAATATTTATCCGTTTACGTTTTACCCAGAGATTGAACAGATGATCCATACAAAGGTCCTCTGCTTCCATTGTATCTTTGACATATCCGGATACAAAACGGTATATGCGCGGGTAATAACGATAAAACAATTCGTCGTAGGCTTTCGCGTCATCTTGCCGGCAAAATTTCCATAATTCAATATCGGCAGCGTTTTTATACTCCTGCTTATCCATAAAAGAATCCTGCAATTTCAGGTGATTATTTGCAGGCAAAAGTATGGAAGCGCTATGTCATTTCCGTTACAGAACGGTAAAAGCAGGTAACAAAACGGTTATATTTTTGTGAAAAAATGTTACTGTTGGGAGAATGTGCGGTAACATATCGCGGTCGGCGTATGTTCATACGGCCGCCCGGGGCGTCTTAAAGTGTATCGCGGTTATACCTGAAAGTTACTTTGTTTTTAACTTCCGGTTTATCAGCAGTCCAACCAGGTATCCGCAGCAAATGCCGGTTACGTCAAACAGAAAATCCGCCCAATCGCCGCTCCTGACTGTGGTCAGATACTCCTGGGCGATTTCTATTCCGCCGCTAAAAGCAACCGGAAACAAAAAAGTGCCGCCGAAAACCATCCGGCTGCTTACTTTTTGCCTCAGATGAAACGACCCGTCAAAAAATATGCTCCCCGACAATCCTGAAAACATCAGGAAATGAATCAATTTATCGAAATCCGTCATGCACAGTTTATCGGGAACTTCAGGCGGATTTACAAAGCATAAAGCAAGAATAACAGCGATAAACAGAAGGGATATCCGGTATTGTTTCAAAACGGTCATAAAACTTTCAAAATATTTTGCGATAAACTGCTTGCTCCAATCCTGAACAATTCGGGAGTAAGCCATTCTTCGCCCAGAGTTTCTTTTACTATTGTAAAATACTTCAACGCATCTTCCGCCGTGCGGACGCCTCCCGAAACTTTCACGCCTGTCTTCCGGTTGTGAAGACTGTAATATTCCCTGATGGTTTGGCAAATCACATAAACCGCTTCGGGACTTGCTCCCGGGTAAACTTTACCGGTCGATGTTTTCAAAAAATCCGCACCCGAATACATTGATAAAATCGAAGCTTTTTTAATATTTTCAGCCGTTTTTAACAAACCGGTTTCAAGAATTACTTTCAGCCTTGCCTCCCGGCAAGCATCTTTGATTTCTTCGATTTCAACGGATAAATCATCATAGTTGCCATCCAAAAAATCCCCGACATTCAAAACGGTATCAATTTCGTCGGCGCCGCTGGCAACAGCCAGCGAAACTTCGGCAATTTTCACCTCGGCAAATGTTTGCGAAGACGGAAATCCGGCGGCTACGGATGCAATGCCGACGCCGGCCGTTAAAGTCTCTTTCACCGTTTGCACGAAATTCGGATAAACGCAAATCGCCGCAACATTACTCATATCCGACCTCGAACCGTCAAAATCATTGACCGTTTCAACAAATTTCCGGATACTTTCTTTGCTGTCTTCCGTATTTAAGGATGTTAAATCAATGCACGAATACAGAAACTTCAAAACATCGGGACGGTTATTTTCCCGCCAGTTTGCGATAATTCCGGCAGTTTCCCGCCTTATTTCTTCATCTGCCCGGTTCGACGGGTAATTTTTAAAAACTTCTTCGTATTTACTCATATTACTTTAATTTGGGGAGCCGGTTTTTCATTCTTTTATTTTTGAATCGATAATGACAGTTACCGGCCCGTCGTTGATTAATTCCACCTGCATATCGGCGCCGAATTCGCCGGTTTGGATATTTTTGCCCAAAGCGTTCGACAACTCCGAGCAAAACCTGTTATACAGCGGAATCGCAAAATCCGGTTTTGCCGCTTTGATGTAAGAAGGCCGGTTGCCTTTCCTGGTAGAAGCGTGAAGGGTAAACTGGCTCACACATAAAATTGCTCCGCCGGTTTCCGTTACAGAACGGTTCATGACGCCGTTTTCATCAGTGAAAATCCGCAAATTAACAGTCTTTTTGACTAAAAAATCAATGTCTTCCGATTTATCTGAATCCACAATACCCACCAAAACCAACAAACCTTCCCTTATAGAAGATTTCAATTTCCCGCCGATGGTTACGGAAGCTTTGGATACCCTTTGAATAACTACTCGCATTATAAAACTGATAAAAACGGCGCGAAGGTACAACTTTTCTTCGGTTCTTTCAATTTTATTAAAATGCGGGTTAATTCCGGCTAATTATTTTTCCATGCGCCGGTATTCGAGTGAACGGTGAACAGTGAAGGTCTGTTTCACCCTTCGCTTAATAAAACGTTGATTTGATTCCTGTCAAACAGCCTCTTTGATTCGAGTGCATTTTAAATTGTCGCATCGCCTGCCAACGACGGTACGATATTTCAACTGCACTACGTCATTGCTGTAAAAGTCAAATAATTCGTTAGATGTTTCTATCTTTATAACGAACATGTAAAAACGAAAAAAATGACAGATTCAACATTACTGTCGCAAACCCCTGCCCGCCGGATGCAGGGCTGCATCGGGGAGTACGAACGGATCAAACGCAGGGAGAGTAC
>JAITCT010000121.1 GCA_031282925.1 Dysgonamonadaceae bacterium
AAAACCAGAGAGATAAGAGATTTCATTTCCTTACAGTTTAGAGCGTTTTTATTTCGGCGGCAAATATACGTGAAAATTTTCATATAATACGCAGGCAGGTAAGAATAATTGAGAATCGAGAATCAGGGGAATTAACCGGCACGTACATATATGATCGCCTATAGGAGCAATGGTTTCGCTTGAAATTAATCGAACATTCCAACCAAGTAAGGGAGAAGCCATCTACCAAGTAAGGGAGAAGCCATCTACTAAGTAAGGGAGAAGCCGTCTCCTAAGTAAGGGAGAAGCCATCTACCAAGTAAGGGAGAAGCCGTCTACCAGGTAGCAGAGTCTAACGGCTTATGACTTGAAGAATTATTGCGGACAGGCATATCGAAAGGCCAGATATGCATATCCGCTTTTATATCGTAAACCGTAACCTTTTACGTTTATTTCCGGTATTTTTTATGCGGATACGCGAATTTATACCTGAAAAAACCAAAAAAACAACTATATTTGCACGCAATAAAATCTAAAAACATTTCACTATGTCGTTTATTGCAGAAAAAGTGGTTATGGACGGATTAACCTTTGATGATGTTCTCTTAATCCCCGCCTATTCGGAGGTTTTACCTCAAACAGTCGATCTCTCGACTAAATTTTCAAGAAACATTTCGCTGAATATTCCTATGGTTTCCGCTGCTATGGATACCGTGACGGAAGCAAAAATGGCTATCGCTATTGCCCGCGAGGGCGGCATTGGCGTTATTCATAAAAGTATGAGTATTGAGGAACAGGCCCGGCAGGTCCGCTCGGTAAAAAGAGCGGAAAACGGGATGATTTCCAATCCGGTAAGTATTCCGAAGGATAAAAAGGTCGGCGACGCCCTGGCTTTGATGGCGGAATACAAAATCGGCGGGATTCCTGTCGTGGACGGCGAAAATCACCTGGTCGGCATCGTTACGAACCGCGACCTGCGTTTTCAGCGCAACATGGATTTGCTGGTGGAAGATGTGATGACTAAAGAAAACTTAATCACAACCAATCAATCAACTAATCTGGAGGCTGCCGCCGAAATTCTGCAGCAATATAAAATCGAAAAACTTCCGGTGGTTGACGTCAACAATAAACTGATAGGTTTGATTACTTACAAAGACATTACTAAAGCCAAAGACAAACCTTCGGCATGTAAGGACGGGCAGGGACGGCTTCGGGTTGCGGCCGGTATCGGCGTAACGGCCGACGCTTTGGAAAGAACAGCTATCCTGGTGGAGGCGGGCGTGGACGCTATTGCAATTGATACGGCGCACGGCCATTCCCGCAGCGTAGTTGATTTGCTGAAAAGGGCGAAAAAAGAATTTCCGGATATTGATTTTGTAGTCGGTAACATTGCGACGGCCGAAGCCGCCCGGATGCTGGCTCATGCAGGCGCCGATGCGGTAAAAGTAGGAATCGGGCCGGGTTCGATATGTACGACGCGGGTCATTGCCGGCATAGGCGTTCCCCAGCTTTCGGCCATTTACGATGTAGCCAAAGAACTTCGGGACACGGATATTCCGGTCATTGCCGACGGTGGACTGCGTTATTCGGGGGACATTGTAAAAGCCATAGCGGCTGGCGCTTATTCGGTGATGATGGGTTCGCTGCTTGCCGGCGTGGAAGAATCGCCGGGCGAAACGATTATCTATAACGGCAGGAAGTTCAAAACTTACCGGGGAATGGGTTCGCTCGAAGCCATGCAAAAAGGCTCGAAAGACCGGTATTTCCAGGATTTGGAAGACGATGTGAAAAAATTGGTTCCGGAAGGAATTGCAGCCCGCGTTCCGTTCAAAGGCTCCCTTTATGAAGTGATTTATCAAATGGCGGGCGGATTGAGGGCCGGCATGGGCTATTGCGGTGCGGAAAACATCAAAGCCCTTCATAAAGCCCGGTTTACGCGCATCACCAACGCCGGTGTGGAGGAAAGCCATCCGCATGATGTAACCATCACGCAGGAAGCTCCGAATTACAGTTATAACCGGGGATAGGGAAAATTGTACCGATTGTTGAAACAACGCGGTGTTGAAGGTATCGCAACGGTTGTGAAGTCAGTCATTGGCTCCGCCGAACGTTGTTTCCCGCGCAGGCGGCCTGCAACCGGCGTCATTCCCGCGCAGGCGGGAATCCCATGAAGATTCGTACATTTTACACGGGATTCCCGCCTGCGCGGGAATGACTTTGTAGGGATAATCATTTCTTACTTCTCAATTCTTGTCAAGTATCCAGGCATCCTCAAATTCCGGATAATTTTTCCTGATGTTATCCCGCTCCATAGCGGCGTCGGTTTTATTGCCGAAAGTAGCCGCAATTACCCGGTACATACCTTTTTCGTTTTGAGCTAAAACCGCAGAATACCCCCTGCCTGTCATGCGTTCCTGCAAAGAAAGGGCATTCGTCTTGTTGGTAAAACTTCCGATAACTACGTTATACTGCTGAATGGAGGGGAAATTATCAACTACCGTGATTGTTTCCTTCAGAACAATTGCCGAAGTTACAGCATCGGAAACTGTGGGCTTTTCTGCGAAAGTTACATTTGCTTCTTCCTGCAATTCTTTTGCTTTTGCCGCTTCATAAGCGGCTTTGTATGCACTTTCTTTGGATTTGCACGCATCCAGTGTAAACAAAGCGCAAACAACTAAAATTCCCAATAAATACTTTGATTTCATAATTGTAACATTTTAATATTTTTGACTGTATATGATATTTTTCCAATTCATAACGCTCCTTTTGTAGAGGGCAATTCAAAATTAAAAATATCCCGTTTGGCCGCCATTTTAACAGCCCGGGCAAATCCTTTGAAAATACTTTCGATTTTGTGGTGTTCGTTGTCGCCTTCCGCTCGAATGTTCAAATTCATTTTAGCCGCATCGCTCAGGGATTTAAAGAAGTGCATGAACATTTCCGCCGGCACATCGCCGATTTTTTCCCGTTTGAATGCGGCGTTCCAAACCAGCCACGGCCGGCCGCCAAAATCCAGCGCAACTAAACAAACGCTTTCATCCATAGGCAAATAAAAACCATAGCGTTCGATTCCCCGCTTGTCGCCTAAGGCTTGAAACAAAGCCTCGCCCAAAGCAATGCCCGTATCTTCAATCGTATGGTGTTCATCTACTTCCAAATCGCCTTTCGCCCGTATGGTCAAATCCATTCCGGCATGTTTCCCGATTTGTTCCAGCATGTGGTCGAAAAAATGCAACCCGGTTGATACCGAAGTTCTCCCGTTCCCGTCCAAATTGATTTCCACGTAAATATTCGTTTCTTTGGTGGTGCGCTGAATAACGGCGCGGCGTTCTTTTGCAAAAAGAAACTCCGAAATTTTGTTCCAGTCCGCAGTTGCCAGGGCGCAAACAGGCTTCAGGGATTCGTTTTGTTCCAAAAGCGATTCGTCATTGTAAAGGATGGCTTTGCAACCCAAATTTTTCGCTAATTCCACATCCGTCTGACGGTCGCCGATGACAAAAGAATTTGCCAGGTCGTAATCGCCCGTCAGGTATTCCGTCAGCATGGCGGTTCCCGGCTTCCGTGTCGGTAAGTTGTCTTCCGGCAAAGAGCGGTCAATAAATATTCTGTCGAAAGTAATACCTTCGTTTCGGAATATGTCCAGCATTTTCCGCTGTACGGCTTCAAAGTTTTCCAGGGGATAAGCGGGCGTTCCCAAACCGTCCTGATTGCTCACGATAACCAGTTCAAAATCAAGTTTTTTATGGATACAATACAAGTTCCGTATCACGGCCGGCGTAAATGCCAGCTGTTCCGGACTGTCAACCTGAAAAGTTACCGGAGGTTCGACAATCAAAGTCCCGTCACGATCAATAAACAATACCCGTTTCATTTGTTCAATTCATTGGAAAATTCTTTTAAGGCGGCAATTAGAGCGCTGTTTTCATCCGGCGTCCCTACGGTAATCCGCAGGCAGTTATCGCACAGCGGAATTTTGCTCCGGTTTCGGACAATAATTCCTTTTTCCGTTAAAAAACGGCAGGTTTTATCGGCATCCCTTACTTTGACCAAGAGAAAATTAGCGTCCGATTTGTATATTTTTTCCACCACAGGCAGGGTTTTCAACGATTCCGCAAGCGGTTCGCGCGCTTTGAGAATCATTTCCACCCATTCGTTTTTCCGGTTTACGGCATTCAGTGCGTCAAGCGCTTTGTTCTGTGTCAGCGTATTAACATTATACGGATATTTCACTTTGTTGAACAGGGCGATGATTTTTTCCGAAGCAAAAGCCAGTCCGCAACGCATGGAAGCCAAGCCCCATGCTTTGGAAAGCGTTTGCAGGACAATGAGGTTTGCGTAATTATCCAGTTCCTTTAACCAGGTTGGCCCGGTCGAAAAATCAATATACGCTTCGTCAATAACAACAATGCCGTTGAAATTTTGCATGACTATCAACATTTCTTCACGCTTCATCAAATTTCCCGAAGGGTTGTTCGGCGAACAGAGGAAAATCGCTTTTGTACGGCTGTCCGCAGCAGCCAGCATTTTGGAAGCATTTAACCGGAAATTTTCTTCCAGCGGCACCGGACGGTATTCTACGTCGTTAATGTCCGCTGCGACTTTATACATGCCGTAGGTAGGCTCCATAGCCACGACATTGTCTTCACGCGGTTCACAAAAAATCCTGAAAACCAAATCTATAGCTTCATCGCTTCCATTGCCGGCCATGATTTGTGCGGGACGCACTTGCTTTATTCCGGCTATTTTTTCTTTCAGTGTACGTTGCAGGGGGTCAGGATAGCGGTTCAATCCCTGGTTATAAGGATTTTCATTGGCGTCTAAATGGACGGAAGCCACGCCTTGAAACTCGTCTCTTGCGCAGGAGTAAGGTTGGAGATGATAAATATTTCTACGAACAAACAATTCCGGATTCATTATAAAATCGTTTTTTTATGCAAATGTATATGATTTTTTTTATATAACGCACCTTTTATCCGAAACATTTGATTTCGCCGCCGCCGAACACGGCTTCCACTTCCATGTAAACCGTTTTGTCGCCGGCGGCTTCCGTTGCCTTGCGCGGCCTGTTGTCTGCGAATGAACCGAAAACGCCTGTTTTTTGCATGATAATATTCCAGTCGCCGGGAACATATACTGCAACGCTGCCGAACACAGCCGAAATTTTTACCTGTACGCTAACCTCCCGCGAGAGTTCCAGTTGCGTGAAATCCAGTTCCACGCTGCTGAAAACCGCACTGATTTCGATGGTTTTCACCTCCCTGTACGTCCATTTTTCCTTCGATCCGGTGAAAATATATTCCCTGCCGATATTTCCGTCGCCGGTTGAATTTTTGCGGTTATTTTCTCCGCAGGGTATGAAACGGCGCGTTTTTTTTGTCGCGGACTTCACAATGAAAAGAATCCCCGTCAAAATGATTATCAGCGGTAAAAAGAATTTACTGCCGTCAATGTTGAAAATTCGGGCTGATAAAAACAGCGTTCCCGCGGCTGTCAGAATAATACCCGCATTTTTATTGCCCGGCCGTTTGTCAAACAGCAATACTACTCCGATTCCAATCAGCAAGGCTTGCCAGGATATGACAATGTGGTAAATCGACCGGGGAAAACATCCCAAATTGTGAAACAGGAGAAAAACTCCTGCAAATAAAATAATGATTCCAAGTGTAATTTTTTTCATTTTTTTTACTGTTAGTTTACTCCTCGCGCCAACGGGGGCG
>JAITCT010000201.1 GCA_031282925.1 Dysgonamonadaceae bacterium
CCCATAAGCATCGAAAAAACATGGTCGGCTTCGGCGGCATTTTCGATAGAAACCTGCCGCAGGGTACGCATTTCGGGATTCATGGTTGTGTCCCAAAGCTGCTCGGCGTTCATTTCACCCAAACCTTTGTAACGTTGAGTCGTTGTCTGGCTTTCGTTGCCATCGGCATATTTATTGATAAAAACCTGCCGCTGCTGGTCTGTCCAGCAATACTCTTCGTTTTTCCCTTTCTTCATCAGGTAGAGTGGGGGAGTGGCAATGTAAATATAACCGTTTTCAATCATCGGGCGCATGTGCCTGAAGAAGAAAGTCAGGATTAGCGTGGCAATGTGGCTTCCATCCACATCGGCATCGGTCATAATAACCACTTTGTGATAACGCAGTTTACTCATGTTCAGTTCTTTTGAATCTTCTTCCGTGCCGATGGTTACGCCCAAAGCCGTGTAGATATTGCGGATTTCGTCACTTTCAAGTACTTTGTGATTCATCGCTTTTTCAACGTTCAATATTTTTCCGCGCAAAGGTAAAATGGCTTGGAACTGGCGGTTGCGGCCTTGTTTGGCTGTTCCGCCGGCCGAGTCCCCTTCGACGAGGAAAATTTCGCATTTCTCGGGGTCTTTGTCCGAGCAATCGGCTAACTTCCCGGGTAATCCGCCGCCGGACAAAGGCGATTTGCGCTGTACCATTTCACGGGCTTTCCGGGCGGCGTGGCGGGCGGTTGCCGCCAGAATTACTTTTTCCACAATGATTTTGGCTTCTTTCGGATGTTCTTCCAAAAAGTTTCCGAGGATTTCGCTCACGGCAATATCCACTGCGCCAATGACTTCATTGTTGCCTAATTTGGTTTTCGTTTGTCCTTCAAACTGAGGCTCCTGCACTTTGATTGAAATAACGGCCGTCAAACCTTCGCGAAAGTCGTCGCCGTTGATTTCCACCTTTACTTTTTCCAGCATTTTAGATTCTTCGGCGTATTTTTTCAATGTGCGGGTCAATCCGCGGCGAAAACCGGCCAGATGCGTACCGCCTTCTATCGTGTTAATATCGTTGACATACGAATAGACATTCTCGTTGTAGGAAGTATTGTAAGTCATGGCGACTTCTACCGGAATCCCCTGTTTTTCGGTAACAATGTGAATGATTTCGGGAATCAGCGGCTCTTTGTTGGCGTCGATATATTTGACAAATTCTTTCAGGCCTTCTTCCGAATAGAATTTTTCATGTTTGTAAGCGCTGTTTTCTTTGACCACTCTTTTATCGGTCAGGTGAATACTGACTCCGGTATTTAAATAAGCAAGTTCGCGCAGGCGTTTGGCGAGAATATCATATTTATATTCGGTTGTGATAAAAATAGTCGCGTCGGGTTTGAACGTGATGGTAGTGCCTCCGCCGGTTGCAAGGCCTACGGCTTTGACTTCCGTCAACGGTTTTCCGCAGGAATATTCCTGTTCATAAAGTTTTCCGTCACGACGGACTTCAACTTTCAAATACGTGGACAGCGCATTGACGCAGGACACGCCTACGCCGTGCAAACCGCCGGAAACTTTGTATGAACCTTTATCGAATTTACCGCCGGCGTGTAATACCGTCATTACGACTTCCAATGCGGATTTTTGTTCCTTTTCGTGGAAATCGACCGGAATACCGCGCCCGTCGTCCCTTACCGTAATGGAATTATCCGCATTGATATCAACTTCGATATTTTTACAATATCCGGCAAGCGCCTCGTCAATCGAATTATCTACTACTTCATTAACTAAATGGTGTAACCCTTTTTCACTAATATCGCCGATGTACATGGCCGGCCGTTTCCTGACCGCTTCCAAACCTTCAAGTACTTGAATGTTCTCTGCCGAGTATCCGTTGGAAATATTTTTAATTTCTTCACTCATAACGTTTTTATACTAACTCCTTATTTTATTAAACATACAAAGATACTGAAAAAAGATGAATTATTAAAAGAAAAAAGAGCCGCACCTTTCGGCCAGCTCTTTGTTTTTTTTACTACAAAAAAAATCGTAATTAATTCAATTTGTTGACATGCAAAGCTAACTTGGATTTAAGATTACCCGCTTTATTTTTGTGGATAATGTTCTTTTTAGCCAGTTTATCCAACATTGAACTTACTTTTTTGTAAAGTTCCCCCGCTTCGGTTTTTTCGGTTACCGTGCGAAGTTTTCTCACCGCATTTCTTGCCGTTTTTGCATAATACCGGTTGCGCAGTCTTCTCGCCAATGTTTGCCTGATTCTTTTCAGTGATGATTTATGATTTGCCATTTTTGTAAATTGCTTATTTTTAATCTGTTTCTGTTATTTTACTGATTACCCTCCCTAACCACTTAAAGGGAGGACTTTACTGTAACTGCTGTCCCAAACTTCCCTTTAGGGGGTTGGGGGTGTAGTCCATAGGGGAATCGAACCCCTCTTTCAAGAATGAAAATCTTGTGTCCTAACCGATAGACGAATGGACCTCCTTCCTCGTTAGCGAGTGCAAATGTAGAACTTATTTTTGAATCGGCAAAATTATTCCTGCATTTTTTACTAAAAAAAGTTCAATATCACAACATCAATTGATGCGCCGCATATTTCCAAAGCGGAGCAGCCATTAAAGCTTGTTTGATTTCACCGGCATATAACAACTGCTTTACCTCTTCAAATGACAATAAATGTACCGATAAATCTTCCGTTTCCTCCAAGTGCTGGCGGTTTGTTTTTTCAACGTCTTCGGCCAGAAAACAATGGGTTAAATTGGTATGGGTGGATGGATTAGGGGAAAGAATCATGTATTCGCGCCATATCCCGTTCCCGTATCCTGTTTCTTCCATCAATTCCCGTTTAGCTGCAATTAAAGGCGTTGCGTCTTTTTTTTCGCAGACGCCGGCGCATAATTCAAAGTTGATTTGTCCCAAGCCGTGCCGGTATTGCCTGACAAAAACAAATTGTTTTTCCCGCGTGACGGCGATGACATTTACCCAGTCCGGATATTCCAACACGTAATAAGACGGTATTTGATGCCCGTTCGGCAGTTCCACACATTCTTTTCTTACGGTGAACCACGGTTCTCGATACAAGTATTCGCTTTTTAATATTTTCCAGTTTTTGTTTGTATCCATTTTTGCATTTAAATTTTTGCAAAGATACGTGAAATAATTGAGAATTGTCAATTATCAATATTGCTCTGAATCAATGAATTTTTGCCGGCAGAAACTGAATTTTTGCCTTATTTAACTGAGTTTTTGCTCTATGAAACTCAGTTTCTGCCTTATTCAACTGAGTTTTTGCTCTATACAATACAGTTTTTGCCTTATACAACTGAGTTTTTGCTCTATGAAACTCAGTTTCTGCCTTCTGCGACTGAGTTTTTGCTCTATGAAACTCAGTTTTTGCCTTCTGCGACTGAGTTTTTGCTCTATGCAATACAGTTTTTGCCTTATTCAACTGAGTTTTTGCTCTATGAAACTCAGTTTTTGCCTTATGCGACTCAGTTTTTGCTCTATGCAATACAGTTTTTGCCTTATTCAACTGAGTTTTTGCTTTATGAAATTCATTTTTTGCCTTATGAAATTGAATTTCTGCCGGCAGAAACTGTATTTTTTGCCGGCGAAAAGCGAAATTATGGGTAAACACCTGATTTTTCAGGCTATAATATCATAACTCATTGATTATCACTTTCCCGCGTAATTCGTAATTTTCCCGTATATAATAATAAAGGAATGTGAAAACGGCAACATTGACAGGCAAAAGCAGTAACAAAATCAACTGTTCCACAGATATTCCACCGAATGAAACTGCCGGAAGGCAACCGGCAAAGCATTGCGGGATAAAGCGGGGGATGCGGAAACCTGCTGAACAAAAACCTGTTTTTTAGGGGCTGACAAAGAATTTTTTTGTACTTTTGCGCCCTAATTCAAAATAAATCATGCTTACACTCAAAGTTATTACGGAAAATACGCAGGAAGTGATTGATAAATTGGCAAAAAAACATTAC
>JAITCT010000281.1 GCA_031282925.1 Dysgonamonadaceae bacterium
TTCGCGCTTTTATGTCTTCGTGTTTAATTTTGATAAAATCGGATGTACAAAATCATGCCGTGCAAGGGATAAGATAAATAAGGCAATAAGGTCAGGGAAATATTATCATAATCCATTTATTTAAACAAGGTGGAAATGAGGTTATAATCACATTCGGCAGCACACACACATGAGAATTGAAAATGATCATTTTGACAGGTTGAACCTGTCGGGACAATTGCAACAAGGTAGAACCTCGTCGCAACAAAGGAATCAATATTTCTATAAATCAACAAACTATAGCCTTCGGAAAGCGAATTGCCGCCGGAGGAAGCCAAATTGCCGCTTTTTGCCGGTGAAAACCGAATTTATATACTGTTATCGTTTTGGAATGAAAAAATATCTGTTTACCTTTGCGCCGAACTCAAAATCGAAAAAATGTAAAATTTATGTTGCACAGGGAAAAATCTTTCTATCCCATTCCGTATCAGGAAGAGGGAATATTTATCCGGGCAGGGGCGTGCAATAGCGGGAGATATTTATATTGCCATGCCTGACAGTCCCGTTCTTTCAAACAATCAATGACATTTTAATTACATAACAAACATGCACAGCGCCGAGGCTAACAAGCACAGTTCTCAACACCCGGGGAGAAGAAGCCTATTATTCTTCGCGAGTCTTCTGGCTTTGCTTTTTTGAAACAAACAGTTTCCTTTCGGCACGGTAAAATAGTGTTAATAAAAAGTGTTTGGGAAATGCCGAATATTAAAATAATCAATTTAACCTTTGAATTACCGGGATACAACATTAATATTTAATCTTATAAATTTATTTTTATGGCGACAAAAGAGTATTTCCCCGAAATCGGGAAAATTAAATTTGAAGGAAAAGAAAGCAAAAATCCTTTGGCATTCCGTTATTACGACGCCGAAAAAGCAGTGTATGGAAAAAAGATGAAAGATTGGTTCAAATTCTCGATGGCGTGGTGGCACACGCTTTGCGCCGACGGGGGAGACCCGTTCGGCCCGGGTACGAAAACATTCCCCTGGGCGCAAGGCGCTTCCGCTTTGGAAATCGCGAAACAGCGAATGGACGCCGGTTTTGAATTTATGCAAAAGACCGGAATCGAATACTATTGTTTCCACGATACTGACCTGATTTCCGAAGGTCATTCCATTGAAGAATACGAAGCGAATCTCAAAGCAATCGTGGCTTACGCCAAACACAAACAGGCCGAAACAGGTATCAAACTGTTGTGGGGTACTGCTAATGTATTCGGCCACAAACGTTACACAAACGGCGCCGGTACAAATCCCGATTTTAACATAGTCGCCCGGGCTGCCGTCCAAATCAAAAACGCTTTGGATGCTACCATTGAATTAGGCGGTGAAAATTACGTATTCTGGGGTGGCCGCGAAGGTTATTATTCCCTGTTAAATACCGATATGAAACGGGAAAAGGAACACTTGGCAAGATTATTAACCGCCGCCCGCGATTACGCCCGTTCCAAAGGTTTTAAAGGGAATTTCCTGATTGAACCGAAGCCGATGGAACCGACCAAGCATCAGTATGATGCGGACGCCGAAACGGTTATCGGTTTCTTGCGCGCACATGGACTGGACAAAGATTTCAAGTTGAATATCGAAGTAAACCATGCTACTTTGGCCGGCCATACGTTTGAACACGAGTTGCAATGCGCCGCCGACGCCGGTATGCTGGGTTCGATTGACGCCAACCGCGGCGATTACCAGAACGGTTGGGATACCGACCAATTCCCCGTCAATATTAATGAATTGACACAAGCCATGCTGGTTATCCTGAAAAGTGGCGGCCTGCAAGGCGGCGGAACTAATTTCGACGCAAAAACGCGCCGCAGTTCAACCGATTTGGACGATATTTTCATCGCTCATATCTCAGGAATGGATGCTTTTGCCCGCGCTTTGGAAACGGCTGCCGCTATTTTGGAAAAATCGCCTTATTCAAAAATGCTTGCCGCCCGCTATGCTTCTTTCGACAGCGGGAAAGGCAAAGCCTTTGAAGAAGGCAAACTTTCGCTCGAAGACTTGGCCGCTTATGCCAAATCCAAGGGCGAGCCTGCTCAAATCAGCGGGAAACAGGAATTGTACGAGGCTATTATCAACATGTACGTTTAATTTAATTGACAATTGGCAATTGATAATTGAGAATGATAAATCAATCGTTAATTATTAATTGTTAATTGTCAATTATCAATTGTCAATTATGATATGAGTAGGGAGTACAATTTAATCTACATCATCGGCATTACGTTGGTGGCCACCCTTGGCGGTTTGCTGTTCGGATATGATACGGCGGTAATTTCCGGTGCGGAAAAAGGACTGGAAGGATTTTTCCTGCAAGCCGCCGATTTCCGTTACACCAAGGTTTTACATGGAATAACATCCTCCAGCGCGTTAATCGGCTGTGTAATCGGAGGAGCCATCTCCGGTTTTTGTGCCTCGAAATACGGACGGCGCGATTCCCTGCGTTTTGCTTCCGTGCTGTTTTTCCTGTCGGCTTTGGGTTCCTGTTACCCCGAATTTTTATTCTTCCCGTTCGGCGAACCCGGTTGGGATTTACTGATAGCGTTCAATTTATATCGCATATTAGGAGGCGTAGGCGTAGGATTAGCGTCGGCCATAGTGCCTGTGTATATTGCCGAAATAGCGCCGTCGGATATTCGGGGGAGGCTGGTTTCCTGCAACCAGTTTGCCATTATATTCGGTATGCTGGCGGTTTATTTTGTGAACTTTCTGATATTGGGCGGCCATACCAATCCGGTTATCGACAAAAGCGCCGAAGGGCTGCTTTCGGTCAATCCGTCGTCCGACCCGTGGACAATTTCTACCGGTTGGCGTTATATGTTCGGATCGGAAGCCTACGTAGCGGCCGTATTCGGCGTCCTGCTGTTTTTCGTTCCCAAAACGCCGCGTTATCTGGCGCTTACCGGAGAAAATGAAAGGGCGCTGTCTGTTCTCGCGAAAATAAACGGGACGGTAAAAGCAAAGGAAATCCTGCATGATATTCAGGCCACATCGAAGGAAAAAACAGAAAAACTGTTTGCTTACGGCACATGGGTAGTCGTTATCGGAATCCTGTTGTCGGTATTCCAGCAGGCCATCGGAATCAATGCCGTGCTGTATTATTCGCCGCGTATTTTTGAAAGTGCAGGCGCGGGCAACGGTATGATGCAAACAGTCATTATGGGCGTTGTAAACATCGTATTTACAGTGGTTGCTATTGTAACCGTAGATATATTCGGACGTAAACCCTTGCTGATTATCGGTTCTGCCGGTATGGCGGCGGGCGCTTTTGCGGTGGCCATTTGCGATAATTTCGGTATAAAAGGTCTTGTTCCGGTCGTTTCCATTATTATTTACGCTGCCTTTTTCATGATGTCCTGGGGACCGGTCTGTTGGGTGCTGATATCCGAAATTTTCCCGAATACGATTCGCGGCAAAGCGGTTGCGATAGCCGTTGCCGCACAATGGATTTTCAATTACATTGTTTCCTCGACTTTCCCGCCGCTTTACGATTTCAGTCCGGTAACGGCTTACGGATTGTACGGAATCATGTGTATACTGGCGGCTTTGTTTGTCTGGAAACTGGTTCCCGAAACAAAAGGGAAGACTTTGGAGGATATGACGGGGTTGTGGAAAATGAATCAAACACGGGATAAAAAATAATTTATGAACGATAAGACCCAACATATCCGGGAATATTACCGGAAAATCAAATCCGCCCATAAGGAATTGACTAAAAAGGAAGCATTCAAAGACCTCTTGAACCGGCTTTATCAGGGAAATACCGAAATTCAATCGATTATCGACAAAATGACGCTTGGCGCGGAAGCAACCGTGCTGAATATTCCGCGTAAGGACAGACTTCACAGAGGCAGCGCCGACACGCTTTTCAATAATATAATCATTGAGTTTGAAAACGATTTGCGGGCAACATACGCTCACGCCAAGGAGCAGTTGTCCGGATACCTGTTGGGGAAAATGCGCTCGGGGGCAGGCTTTGATTTTACCCTTATTGCTTCCGATTTTATCAACTGGAAAATAGTTGTACCGGATATTTCCTGCATTGATAAACTCGAAACGTTGCAGGAACATGAGCTTATACTGAATGAAGCCGATTTTTCATTTACGCTGGCGGAGAACAACAGCGAAGATTTTTACTACTGGCTCGACCGTTTTCTCTTTCGTGAAACCAAACAACGCGCCACGCTAAAAAGTGTGGAAGAATCTTTCGGATTTCAAAGCGCTATTTTTATCGAATCGTTCCGGGAACTAAACCGGTGGTTCAACGAGGCCAAAAAGTATGGCGAAATACAGGCCTCGCATGAGCAGTGGCACAAGTTTCTCAGCATTGCCTACGGGCAGTTCGACCAGCGGCAGGATATTTTCCTGATTCACTCCTATTTGAGCGTTTTTTCCAAAATGCTTGCCTATTCGGTGGCCTCGAACGACAATTATATTGATGATGACGAAATGCTTGATATTCTGAATGGGAGCGCTTTCCGGAAATACAACATCGCTAATTTTGTAGATAACGACTTCTTCCACTGGGTAAGCGACAGCCGCAATTTTCCGAAATTAAAAAAAGTGTTTCGCCTCGTCGCTCAAGAGCTTTCTACTTTTGATTTTGAAAATGTAAACGAAGATATTCTCAAAGGGGTGTATCAGGAACTGATTGACCTTGACACGCGCCACCGCCTGGGCGAATACTACACACCCGACTGGCTTTGCGAGCGGATAGTGAACGAGTTTGATTTGAAAAAACATCATAAAATACTTGACCCGTCGTGCGGCAGCGGCTCATTCCTGAGGGCTGCCGTTCATCGAATAAAAAAGTTGAACCCTGACGCGACCGCCGAAGAAATCAGCCGGCAAATTTACGGCATTGATATTCATCCGCTTTCGGTACAAATTGCCAAAACAACCGTATTGCTTGCTTTGGGAAGGGATATTATAAATTCCGAACAGCCCGTGCGCTTCAATATCTTGCTTGCCAATACATTGTATTCTCCAATTAACGAAAACACGCTATGGGGCGTAGAATTTGAAATGCCTATCGACCGCGAAAAATACAAAATCAGCTCGTTAATTCTCAGCAATGTAGATGAATTCAATCAGGCAATTGAAATTTGCGACGAACTTTCGGCGCATAACTTAAACGGCAAGGCAATTTCCCCGAAAGACTTTACAAGTATCCTTCAAAAACAAACCTCAAACGGCATAAATTCTTCTCTTTTCGACAGCTATTACAATATTTATAAAGGTTTTAAACAGGCAAAAGAACACAAACGCGACAGTATATGGAAGTTCATTATTTCCAACCAGTACAAACCCTATTTCCTGTATGAGTTTTTTGATTTCATTATCGGCAATCCGCCCTGGCTGACCTACAAATCAGTAAACAGCGAGGATTATCAGAATGTGTTGGACGCTTTGGCAAAACAATATAACGTAAAACCGACGCGAACAGCCAACTACCCGCAACTCGAAATTGCCGCCATCTTCCTGGCGCATTGCAGCAGTTCCTTTTTGAAGGAGAGCGGACAGCTCGCTTTTGTGCTGCCCCGCTCGTTCTTCAGCGGCGACCAGCACGAGCGCACCCGCAGCGGAGAGGCAAAAGGTTTCAGGCTAACCGCCATTTGGGATTTGAATGATGTTCAGCCGCTTTTCCGGGTGCCGAGCTGCGTGTTTTTTGCCGGCAGGAAAAACGGGAATGGAAACGGCAACGGAAACGGCAAGTTGCCGGTAGCCGTAGAAGGAAAGCAGTTTGCAGGAAATCTGCCCACCTGAGTTCGATGTAAGAAAAATCTATTTGGGATGATAAAAAGTTGGAAAAGAGGCAAGTTGTCTGTAACTTTAAGGCACTAATTACAAAACAGTTACAAACAAAATACCTGTCTCTTACGGATGCAAAAGCAGTGGAAATT
>JAITCT010000321.1 GCA_031282925.1 Dysgonamonadaceae bacterium
ATATTGCTTTTCACTTTCAAAACCCACCGGACAAACTGCGCGTTGGAGGCAAGCATGGCGATGCGCCAGCCCGGCATGTTTTGCGATTTGCTCAAAGAGTTCATTTCAATACAAATGTCTTTAGCTCCGTCAATTGACAATATACTCTCCGGACGGTCGTTCAAAATAAAACCGTAAGGATTGTCATTGCAGATGATTATTTTGTGTTTATGCCCGAAATCAACCAACTTTCGATAAAGTTCGGGCGTAGCCGGAGCGCCGGTCGGCATGTGAGGATAATTGACCCACATAAGTTTAACATTCGACAAATCAAGTTGTTCCAAAGCGTTAAAATCCGGTTGCCAGTCATTTTCTTCTTTCAAATCGTAGGGAATGATTTGGGCTTCGACCAGATTACCGACCGAAGTGTAGGTCGGATATCCGGGATTGGGCGTTAAAACGCCGTCGCCGGGATTGAGGAAAGCCATGGAAACATGCAAAATACCTTCCTTCGAGCCGATAAGCGGTTGTATTTCCGTGTCGGGATTCAAATCCGCATGATACCATTGCCTGTACCAGTCGGCAAAGGCTTTACGCAATTCGGGAATGCCCGCATAAGGCTGGTAGCCGTGTGAATCGGCTTTCCGCGCCGATTCGCACAAAGTTTCAATGGCTTCTTCCGAAGGCGGCAAATCCGGACTGCCTACGCCTAAACTGATTATGTCCTGTCCTTTCTCATTCATCTCCGCAATTTCTTTCAGCTTTTTGGAGAAATAGTATTCGCTGACCGAATGTAATCGACGGGCGGGTTCTATTGTTTTTGTCGTATTCATATTTGTATTTATTGAGTTTAAGCATTTAAAAATTAAATTCAGGCGGCTTCACTGTCATATAATGAGCAATCCGGATTATTATATGATTTATTCATGGGCAGAGCCAAATTAACCTTTAATTTCTTTATATTCTCCCAAAATCTTAAAATCTCTCATCAGCGGACGGGCAGCATCCAATCCCTGCTTGTAGTTCAGAATATCCGCGAAAGTCAAATCAATATAAAACAGATATTCCCATTCGCGGCCTAAAATCGGCAAAGACTGTATTTTCGTCAAATTCAAGTTGTAGAAATAAAAAACAGTCAATATTTTAGACAAACTTCCTTCCGTGTGCGGAAGGGTGAAAACAAGCGATGATTTGTTGATTTCACCGTTTTTGACCAAATCATCGGCAACCCAGCGGTTTGAGATGACTAAGAAACGGGTGAAATTCCGTTTATTCGTTTCTATGCCTTCTGCCAGGACTTGCAAACCGTAGAGTTCGGCAGCATATTTGCTGCATATTGCCGCATGTCCTTTCAGTTTATTTTCGGCAATCATTTTCGCGCTTAATGCCGTATCTTCCCCTTCCACGATTTTTACCCTGGGGAGCGTATTCAAATAATCGGCGCATTGCATCAAAGCAATCGGATGAGAATTTACTTCGTTAACCGTTTCTACGGATTCGCCCGGCAAGGCGGCAAAACTGTGGCTGATGTGGATTTTCTGTTCGCCGACAACGACGAGATCGCTTTCCCGGATAAGCTCGTGATTTTGCAACAAACTTCCCGCTATTGTGTTCTCTATCGCTATGATGCCGATGATATTCGGATCTTTTTTCACGGCTGAAATCACATCTTTGAACTGATTACAGGGGAGAATACCGATATTCTCCTCCCCTTTTTCTTTGAAAAACCTGCGCGCGGCCATCTCGTGATAGGCGCCTTCGATTCCCTGAATAGCAACTGTTTTCATTGTTTTATATTTTTATTGCCACTAATTCACTAATTTTACACTAATTTTATTCGTGTTAATTCGTGCATCCGTGGCATTAACTAATCTTTTTTGCCACTAATTCACTAATTTTATTCGTGCATCCGTGGCATCAATTAAAAACCAATCATTCAAAAAAAAATCCCGCCGGCTTCGACAGGATTTTTATATACTTTATATATTTTTGTTTTTATCATACAAAACCCCGTCTTACTCTCTGCTAAAGTAAAAGTAATAAAAGGAATATGTAAAATAAAAATGATTCATTGCTTGTTTTGTTACAAATTCGGGTGCAAATGTAGTATTTTTTTTTAACATACAATCAGGCAATTATTGTTTTTAACGTTTTTTGGGGTTTTTATTTTGGGGATAGATACAGTTGGTATTGTTAAATCAGTATTGCAGCGACCTGTAATCCCTGTTTCTTTTGATGTAATACTCCCATAACAGGCTGATTTTAAAAATTCCTGCCGGTAAATCAACTTTTGATTTTTCCAGATTTTCCCTGCGGACGGCTTTGTAATTCTTTTTTTGTTTGGCAAAATCCCAATGCGCTTTTACCACGGAAAACGCATTGGCGGGATAACCGCTCACCAGAAATTGCAGCGCCGCCAAACTGTCGGTCAAAATCCGGCATTGCATTACCCCGGAATAATATTTATCCGGCAGGTTTTTGTAAAGCATTAAAAGATTGTTGCGGAAATTCAGGAAAGTTTTGCGCGGATGCTCCATTTTCAGTGTAGCGCCGCCTACATGGTAAACCGCCGATTGCGGAAGGCAAATGATTTTCTTTCCTCTCGCCCGCAACCGCCAGCATAAATCGATTTCTTCCTGATGCGCAAAGAAATGAGCGTCTAATCCCCCGGCTTCCAGATAATCTTCCCGCCTGATAAACAGGCAGGCGCCGCTTGCCCAGAGGACTTCCGTTTCCCTGTCATATTGTCCCGAATCCTTCTCAATCGTGTTGAAAATTCGTCCCCGGCAAAAAGGATAGCCGTAAATATCCAGGAAACCACCGCAGGCTCCGGCGTATTCAAAAGACGATCTGTCACCGTAAGACAAAATTTTAGGCTGTAAGGCCGTTACTTCCGGATGATTTTCCAGATAATCAATTGCCGTTGTCAGCCAGTTTTCGGTTACTTCCACATCGGAATTGAGCAAAACAACATACTCATCATTCAATTGCGCCAAAGCCTTGTTATAACCTTCCGCAAAACCGTAATTTTTGTCCATCCGGATAATCCGGACGGAAGGATATGACTGTTCGAGAAAAGGTAAGGAATCGTCGGTCGAACCGTTGTCGGCCACGATAATATCCGCTTCCTCTCCGGGCGTATTTTTTATCAGTGCGGGAAGAAACTGTTCCAGCAGTTTCCGTCCGTTCCAGTTGAGTATGATTACCGCTGTTTTCCTGTTCATAAGCCGGGGTTTTTATATTTCCACCGGTTGTGAGTCCACAAATAGTTTGCGGGATCGCGCAAAATAGTTTTTTCCAGTAGTTCCATGTATTTTTTTGTAATTTCAAATTCCTGATTTTCAGCCGGATTCTCGGAAATCAATTTGACTTTCCCTTCATAAAAACTTCTTTTTGGTTTTTTAATATCTAAATAACAAACGGCAGCGCCGGTGTGCCGGGCAATTTTTTCCGTTCCTGTCAGCACCGGCGTATCCTGATTGAGAAAACGAACCCGGATATGCGGATTGTTCGGCGAAGGTTTCTGGTCGGATATGAATCCCAAAAACCAGTTTTTCCCTGCTTTCCGCATTTTCACAATTTCTTTGTACACATCGTTTTTGCTGAATCCGACCGAATGAAATGTTTGCCGGATACGCAGGAAAAGCCGGTCGAAAACTTTATTCCGCAACGGGCGATATACTTGTCCGACAACCGGATTTTCATCGAATTTAATCCACAAAGTAATAGACGTTACCCACTCCCAGTTTCCGAAATGCCCCAATAATAAAATCACCGGTTTGCCCTGTTTCAGGAAATACCGGATAAGGTCTTCGTTTTTGAAAACAAAATGCCTTTTCATGCGGGAGGCAGGCATATTCAGCAGTTTGACGGTTTCAAAGAAACAGTCGCAAAAATGACGGTAAAAAGATTTTTCAATGGCGCGGATTTCTTTCCGGGATTTATCGGGAAACGAATTAACCAGGTTTTTACGGGCTGTTTTTTTCCGGTAACCAACGATGTAATAAATAACAAAATAAGCCGTATCGGAAAAAAAATACAGCAGGCGCAAAGGTAAAAGCGCCAATAAGAAACACAATGCGTAAGTAATGTAATATAAAAAACGGCTCATATTGACATTATTACCCCGTTTTCATTAAAACTGCCCAAAGTTACGGGAATCAATTGATTTATCCAGGAAATCCGGTAATCGGTTTCCACCTTGATATAATTTTCCGTAAAACCATACATTTTATTTCCCTTTTTTGTATGTTCAAACAGCGCCTGATGGCTTGTCCCAAGCTGCGAGCGGTAAAATTCCCTGATTTTCCGTCCGGAAATTTCCATTAACTGCCTGCTTCGTTCCTGCCTGATTTGCGAATCAACCCGGTAATCAATATTCAAAGCCGCCGTTCCCTGCCGCTCGGAATAATTGAAAACATGCAACTGGGAAACCGGCAAAGAGCGGATAAACTGTTTGGACACTTCAAAATATTCGTCCGTCTCGCCCCTCGTCCCGACGATTACGTCCACGCCGATAAAAGCATCCGGTAATAATTTTTTGATTTTATGAATTTTAGAAGCAAACAAATGCGTGTCGTATTTTCTCCGCATCAGTTTCAAAACTTCATCGGAGCCGGATTGCAGCGGGATATGGAAATGCGGGGCAAACCGCCGGGACCGGGCGGTAAATTCCAAAATCTCATCCGTTAGCAAATCAGGTTCAATGGAAGAAATCCTGAATCGTTCCACAGCCTCGACCCTGTCTAATGCTTTTACCAAATCGAAGAAAGTTTCCCCTGTTGATTTTCCGAAATCGCCGATGTTCACGCCGGTCAGAACAATTTCCTTTCCGCCGTCTTCCCCCGCTTTTTCGGCCATGTTTACCAAATCGGCTATTCGACCGTTGCGGCTGCGTCCGCGGGCAAACGGAATGGTACAATAGGAACAGCGGTAATCGCAACCGTCCTGAACTTTTAGAAAATACCGCGTGCGGTCGCCTTTTGAGCATGACGGCATAAATGTCCGCACATCTTTAACGGGAGAAACGGCTATCCTGTCATGATTGAAATATTCCAAAACATTCCCCTTTTCTTTTGTTCCCAGAACCAAATCAACCCCTTCTATCCTTCCAGCTTCTTCCGGCTTCAACTGTGCATAACACCCTACTGCAACCACATAAGAGCCGGGATGCTGTTTACTGATTTTCCGAATGGCCTGGCGGCATTTTTTATCTGCCGATTCAGTAACGGAGCAAGTGTTAATAATGCAAATATCCGCTTTTTCGCCGGGTAAGGCTTTGCGGACGCCCTGTTCGGCCAATTGCCTGCCGATGGCGGAAGTTTCGGCAAAATTGAGTTTACAGCCTAAAGTGTAATAGGCTGCTTTTTTATTTTCAAAAATGTTTTTGTCGATCATTTATTGTTGAATAAAGACCTTGCAAAGGCGGAATTTTATTTTGAACGGCGAAGGCAATTTGCGCTCAACTTTTCTTCTTTCTCCCCCTCGTCCGTTTCCCCCCTTTCGCCAACACCTCATTGATGATTTTTACCGTTTCTTCGTAGGTCAATTCGGCAGGTTCAACCTCTTTGGGAATTTTGTAGTTGGCGCGGTTGTAAGAAATATAAGGGCCGAAACGACCGTTCAGGATTCGCAGTTTATCATCTTCCGGAAAGGATTTGATATGTCTGCTCGCGTCTTTTTCTTTCTTTTCCGCAATGAGTTTTTCCGCTTCTTCAAGGGTAATGTGATGGGGATCGTAGCCTTTGGGAATGGTAATAAACGTATTGTCATATCTGAGATAAGGGCCGAAACGGCCGACGGCTGCATAAACCGGGTTTCCTTCCACTTCCCCCACCGTGCGGGGTAACCGGAACAATTTCAAGGCTTCTGCCAGGGAGATGGTGTCAACCGACTGTCCTTTTGCCAGGGAAGCGAAACGCGGCCTGTCTTCATCTTCCGCCGAACCGATTTGTACAAAAGGGCCGAATCGTCCGATTTTTACGGAAACCTGTTTTCCTGTTTCCGGTTCTGTTCCCAAAATTTTTTCTCCTACTTTCAATTCATATTTCGCAGCGGACACGACTTGTACTATGGGATGAAACAATTCGTAAAATTTGTGAAGCGTATCCGTCCAGCACATTTCACCGGCGGCGATTTTATCAAATTCTTTTTCCAAATCGGCGGTGAAAGAGTATTCCAATACCTGCGGAAAATTCTCCGTCAGGAAATCATTGACGATGATTCCGGAATCGGTAGGCATAAGTTTGCCTTTATCGGCTCCCGTTATTTCCGTTTTTGTTGTCTTTGTAACGGACTTGTTTTTAAGCGTAAGCGTTGTAAACACTTTGGACTCTCCGTCTTTGTTTCCTTTGATGACGTATCCTCTATGCTGTATGGTCGAAATGGTGGGTGCATAAGTAGAAGGACGTCCGATGCCCAGTTCTTCCAATTTTCGCACCAGGCTTGCTTCGGTGTACCGTGCGGGTCTTTGCGTCAGTTTTTCGACGGCGGTTACTTCCGACAGGTTCAGTATTTCGTTCACTTTCATCGGCGGAAGAAGTGTTTCCGTATTATCGTCGTGGTTTTCATCATCATTGTCTTCCAAATATACCCGCAAGAAGCCGTCGAATTTGACGACTTCGCCGTTTACGATAAACTTTTCGTTTTGACGGTTGTCAATGCCGATGGTTACGGTTGTCCGTTCCAGTTCCGCATCAGCCATTTGCGAAGCGATGGTGCGTTTCCAAATCAATTCGTAGAGTTTCTGTTCCTGCAGAGTGGTTCTGACGGTTTTTCGAGTCATATATGCAGGGCGAATGGCTTCGTGGGCTTCCTGCGCTCCTTTGGTTTTTGTATGGTACTGGCGGATTTTCACGTATTTGTTGCCAAATTCGTCTTCGATTTCTTTTTTGGCGGCGTCCAGCGCCAAAGCCGATAAATTCAAGGAATCCGTACGCATATAAGTAATCAGCCCCGCTTCATACAGTTTTTGAGCGACCGCCATGGTTTGTCCGACCGGAAAACCGATTTTACGGGAGGCTTCCTGCTGCAAGGTTGAAGTAGTGAAAGGAGGTGCGGGCGTTTTTTTGCCGGGGCGCGTGCTGACGTCTTCAATGGTGAAAGTAGCATTTTTCAGGCTTTCCAGAAAGGCTTCGGCTTCGGTTTCGGAATGGAAGCGTTTGTTTAATTCCGCTTTTAACAGGGTTTGACCGTCGGCAAGGATAAATTCCGCAACAACTTTGAAATAAACCTCCGCATTGAAGCGGTTGATTTCCCGTTCCCGCTCGACAATCAGGCGCACAGCAACCGATTGAACGCGCCCTGCGGAAAGCGCAGGCGTGATTTTTTTCCAAAGGACCGGCGATAATTCAAATCCGACAATCCGGTCTAAAACCCGGCGCGCTTGTTGGGCGTTGACCAGGTTCAAATTAATATCCCTCGGATTTTCAATGGCATGAAGTATGGCATTTTTCGTTATCTCGTGGAACGCAATCCGCTTTGAACCTTCCCGGGTCAGTCCCAGTATGGTGGCAAGATGCCAGGCAATGGCTTCTCCTTCCCGGTCTTCATCGGAAGCCAGCCAGACCATTTGGGATTCTTTGGCCGCTTTTTTGAGTGTTTTTACCACCGCTTCTTTGTCCGGCACGATAACATAATCGGGCTTGAAGTTATTAGCCACGTCAACACTCAAGCCTTTTTCTTTCAAATCGCGGATGTGTCCGTAACTTGAAAGTACTTTATAATCGTCGCCCAAAAATTTTTCTATGGTTTTTGCTTTTGCCGGCGATTCTACGATAACGAGATTTTTCTGCATGATTTTACCCTGTTTTGTGATTGAGTTTGTCGAAATCAGGCGGCAAAATTAGTAAAAAAATTAAAACATAATGGTTATTCCTGCCATAATGTTGAATTCTTGCGCCGGATAACCGTACCAGACGTCATATTTCCGGAATAACAGGTTGTTTGCCGACAGATTTACGGAAAAAAACGGCGTAACGGCATAGTTTGCTTTTACGGATAAATCGTGCGCGTCTTTCATTCTTAAAGAAGAATTTTCCAAAAACACAATTGTTTTTCTACCGTACAGGCCTTTAAAAGTCAGATTCACGCGCAGGGGGATATTCGGGGCGCGGAAAAACACGTCCGTTTCGGCTTCAAACTGCGGTTTGTGAAACGCTTCCGGAGCATATTGCGTTTTAAGTCCTCCTGCGTCGGTAACGGTTCCGTCAATATTCCATTTGTAGAAAGTTCCTTTCAGGTTGAGGCCGAAAAGGTCCTGCAAAGCATAATTGATTTGAGCGCCGAGTCTGGCAACCTTCGCCGTTCCGTAAGACCTGCCCATAAACAGGCTTCCGACGGGTTGGTCAATGAAGGATGAGGATATCATCATACCATATATAGGAGTGAAAAAATGTTCGTCTTCGGTTAAGCGGTATCCGGCGAAAACGTCCAGACTGAGACCGGAAACAGGCAAGTATCTCAATCCTGCCGTTCCGTCCAGCCATGTTCTCGAATCCCGTATTCTTTCCGAAGGATGCACGTAGCGGTTTTCGTAAAACATGCTGTAATTGCTGTTGTCGTTCCGCCCGCCGAGCGCCGAGGCGTAAAACATGAATGTGTTCGACGGATAGTAGTTGAAACGGATATTCGGCGCAACTACGGCTTTCTTCCTGCCGCCAAGTTCAAAATCGGCTCTTAATCCGAGCGTAAGGTTCAGGTTGCCGCCTTCCATATAATAATAAGGACTTAGCGAGAGTACCGAATAGTTCGTTATATCATCGCTCAGGGTGTAGTTCCCGTATTCTTCGTGCCTGTATTGATACGTTTTGTAAAAACCGCTCATTCCGAATCCGCCAGTTGAATGATAAGCGCTGTGCATGTTCCAGTCAATAATTACGCGGTTTTCCTTTACGCCCGAAACGATTTGCGTAAGATGTTTTTGTTTAAAGCCGGTATATTTCACGTTGAGTTTGTAATTCAATTTGCCGGTCGTATCCGAAAAAATGCCTGCATGGGCTTCCATCATATTATTTGCCTGATTGGGATAGTCCTTGATTTCATAGGCAAGGTTTACAAAACCGTTGTCTGTAGGTGCCGGCTGATATATGATTGTCAACCCCGAATAATTAAATGCGGAATAAGTGTATTTGAAACCGGCAGAGAGTTTTGCCCTGTCGAAATCGTGGCTGAAATTGAATCCGCCCCAATTGTCG
>JAITCT010000224.1 GCA_031282925.1 Dysgonamonadaceae bacterium
AATTCGACGTGGAAAAATTCGGTTGCGACTGGGCATACACTATGGACGGCGGCGAAGCCGGGGAACTGGAATACGAAAATTTCAACGCGGCTGCCGCAAAAGTAAAAATCAAAGGGCTGAATGTGCATCCGGGTTATGCGAAAAACAAAATGCGCAATGCCGGACTGATTGCAATGCAGTTTGCCGGAATGCTCCCTCCGCAGGAATGTCCCGAACATACGGAAGGTTACGAAGGTTTCTTCCATCTGACCGGCATGACCGGCACGGTCGAAGAAGCCGAATTGTCTTATATCATTCGCGACCATGATGCTGCTAAATTTGAACGGCGTTTGAAACAATTGGAAGAAATTACCCGCTACCTGAATACGGTTTACCCAGATGCCATTCGGCTGGAAATCAAACAACAATACCGCAATATGCGGGAGATTGTCGAACCGCAAAAACACATAATCAATTTGGCGGTTAACGCGATGAAAGAGGCTGGCATTACGCCTGTCGTCCGCCCGATTCGCGGTGGAACGGACGGTGCGCAGCTGTCGTTCAAAGGTTTGCCCTGTCCGAATATTTTTGCCGGCGGTCTGAATTTCCACGGACGCTACGAATGGATTCCCGTGCAGTCGATGGAAAAAGCGGTGAAGGTGATTGTGAAAATAGCCGGGCTCTGTGAATTACATTAACCGAAACAATTCTTCCATATCAATTTCCAATCCCGGTAAACAATGCATGGGTGCTTTCGCTTTTCCGGTATATACAATGCCTTTGGCATAAGCGCTGTCTGCGCCGTCTTCCTGCAAAAGAAATACGGTAACGTCGCTTTTCGGCTCTACAACCCAATATTCTTTCACACCCGAAGCTTCATAAAGCCGGTACTTGTCGTTCAAATCATGCTTGCGCGTAGAGGGAGAAAGCACTTCCACAATCATATCCGGTGCGCCGAGGCAGCCGCGTTCGTCCAGTTTTTCCGGATCACAGACCAGACAAATATCAGGTTGCACAACGGTATAAATCTTGTCATCTTCTTTTTCGCCGTTTTTCGGCAGGCGCACGTCAAAAGGAGCTGCAAAGACTTCACATTCTCCTTTGCGCCTGTTAACATAATTGTACATGGCGTTGTAAATTCTCCCGCTTATCCTTGCATGAGGCATGGATGCTGCTGGCGACATCATTTTGATAAAGCCTTCAATCAGTTCGCGGCGCGTGTCGTCCCACCATGTCATATAGTCGGCGTAAGTATAGCGCCGGTTCATATCCAATGTCAGTTCCATACGTGGACAATATAATTACTATATTCATATTTTCTGAACTAAGACCCTTCTAAAGCATTTTTTACCATTTACAAACGCTACGTAAGATTCATTTTCTTCAATAATTTTATATCCTTTTTCCAATAAACCATTGAGTATCGGACGGGCAGAAACGGCAAAAGGTTTTTTAATGTTGCTTGGAATGTAGCAATTATCAACCAGCAAGGTTTTTGAGTCATCATATTTTTTATGTTTTTCGGGAATATCTTTTAACGGCATAATTTTTAGCAGTTCATATTTCGGTCTGTCTTTTATAGGAAAATTCGTGTACCAATGACCGGCCGCATCCGTAAGCTGTCTTTTGGGATTTAGAAAATAATCCACACGATTGTATCCCGCCCATATTCTGTTATCTTTGAAATAGGGGATAAATGCCGGTGTAATCGGGTTTATTATGTTAGATATGATTATAAACTTTTTCCCACTTTTAATGGTGATTTCCCAATAATCAATTGCTCTTGAGAACGGCGGATTAGTGCATACAATATCCGCTTCTTCCCTCAGTATTTTTAAAGACAATGGATGGTCAAAACTGCCGTCATAACCTTTGGGATAATCTTTATGTATGTTTTCACCGTCTGTCGTATAGGATATGTATGCAACATATGCTTTCAATCCTTGATTAAACAAATCAACTTTTCCTGCATAATGCGTACAAATCAGCTTTTTTAAGCCCAGTTCCTTGAAATGCTTCCTGAAATAGAGCGCAAATGCGGAATTTTTCCTGTCGTCTGCATTGTCAACCGCATCATCGCAGTTGCAAAATACAATTTTATTTTCCCAAATGCTTTTATCATACATTGACAGCTCTTTCTCCACGTCTTCGTAGCGGGTATAAAACTCGTCGTTCTTAACCATTTGCGCCTTTTGCAGTAAGTCTTTCGAAGAAAGTCCGCGTTCTTTTAGTGATGGCGTTGCCTTTTTTACAGTTTTTACAACCGGTTTATTTTCTTCCGTTTTAATAAATATTTCTTCAACAAAAAGTTTGTGGGATTTGATAAAATTTACATAATCATCGAACAAATCATCGTTGAAAAAATATATTTCCCTGCTTTTTTTCTCTCTGAATTTGGAAAATCCGGCTTTAATCTCTTTTTCCACCGCTGCCATATCGGAAACTTCGCAGGTGAATAAAAATCTGTAAAAATTTTCCTGCGATTTGCCCGTCATGCTGTTATATTCGTTCAGCCGCCGTTCCAAATTATCCGTTTTGCCGATTTTGCATTTCGACGGCTCTAACGATGCCTGAACGATATAAATGTACTGTTTTGATTTGTCGTTTTCCATAATTTTTGTTTTATCTGTTTTTTACTCCAGATAAGTATAGCCGTAAAGTCCCGACCGGTAATTGGAAAGGAACTCCCGCCCTTCCTCCACCGAGATTTTACCTTCTTTCATAGACGACGTTACCCAGGACTCAACGTTGCGAACCAGTTTTTTCGGGCTGTATTCCACATATTCCAACACATCGGCAATCGTTTCGCCGTCAATCACCTGCTCAATCTGATAACTGTCTTTATTCACGGAAATATGTACGGCATTCGTATCGCCGAACAAATTATGCAAATCGCCCAGTATTTCCTGATAAGCGCCAACCAGGAATACGCCGATATAATACGATTCTTTCCTGTTCAGTGCATGTACCGGCAAATGATAAGTATAATTCATCATGTTGATGAAATTGTCGATTTTACCGTCCGAATCGCAGGTAATATCCTGAAGAGTAGCCGTCCGGTTCGGCTTTTCGTCCAGCCGCGTAATCGGGACAATCGGGAAAACCTGGTCGATTGCCCATGAATCGGGCAGGGACTGGAACAGGGAAAAATTACAGAAATATTTGTCTGGCAACATCTTGGAAATTTTCCGGAGTTCTTCGGGCGCATGTTTCATATTCATTGCCATCTGCTGGACTTCGCGGGCAATAGACCAGTAAAGTTTTTCGACCTGTGCGCGGGTAATCAAATCCAACATGCCCAGGCTGAACAAATCAAGCGATTCTTCCCTGATTTGCTGGGCGTCGTGCCAGGTTTCAATCAGGCGGGGCTGGTTCATTTCGTCCCACAATTTATACAGTTCTTTCACCAGTTCGTGCGCATCTTCCGGCAATGCTTCGTTTTCGTCCCATTCGGGTAAAGTCGTGGTTTCCAGTACCTGAAACACCAGCACGGAATGATGAGCCGTTAACGAGCGCCCCGATTCGGTGATAATGTTCGGCTGCGGAATATTATTTTTAATGCAGGCGTCCGCTAAAGTAGAAATGGAATCGTTGACGTATTCCTGAATCGAATAATTCATACTGCTTTCGCTTCCCGACGAGCGCGTGCCGTCGTAATCTACGCCCAATCCTCCGCCAATATCCACAAATTCGATGGAATAACCCAAAAGGCGCAGTTGCACGTAAAACTGCGAAGCCTCGCGCAAAGCGTTTTTGATGCGGCGGATTTTAGTTATCTGGCTTCCGATATGAAAATGGATCAGCTTCAGGCAGTCTTCCATTTTGTTTTTCACAAGGAAATCAAGCGCGTCTAAAAGTTCGCTTGACGAAAGTCCGAATTTGCTCACATCGCCGCCCGATTCTTCCCATTTGCCGCTTCCCGCACTTGCCAGTTTGATACGGATTCCGATATTGGGGCGGATTTTCAACTTCTTGGCTAACTCCCCGATAAGTATCAGTTCGTTTAATTTTTCCACAACGATAAGAATCCTTTTGCCCATTTTCTGAGCCAAAAGCGCCAGCTGGATATAATCCTCGTCTTTATAGCCATTGCAAATAATCAGCGAATCGGGACTTGTATTAATCGCCAGTATAGCGTGCAGCTCCGGTTTTGAACCGGCCTCCAGCCCGATATTGAATTTCTTCCCGTGGCTTACGATTTCTTCCACCACCTGGCGCATCTGGTTGACTTTTATCGGATAAATGATAAAAGTCTGCGCTTTGTAATCATATTCTTCCGCCGCAATTTTAAAACAGTTGGAAATTTTTTCGATACGGTTATCCAGAATATCCGAAAAACGCAATAAAACAGGCGCTTCTACATCCCTGAGTACCAATTCGTCCATCAGTTCTTTCAAATCAACTTGCGCACCTCCTTTTTTGGGAGTAACCGTAATATGCCCTTTCTCGTTAATGGAAAAATAATCTAGCCCCCAACCGTGGATGTTATACAATTCGGCCGAATCTTCCACCCGCCATTTTCTCATTGTTGCAAAATTTAAAAATATAAATCAGGTGCGAAATTACAAAAAAAAATCGAATGATGGAAAGATTTTACGGAAGGAGCCAATGCAAACGCATCTTAAATTGTTAATATTTTCAATAAATAATTAATTCAAGTTGCTAATAATATTATTTACCATTTAAATACTAAATAAAAAGTCAATCCGTTAATAATGTGTATTTCACGCACAAAAAAACAGATTGACCATGGTTATAAAAACCGTTGCAATATACGCATTTTTTGATGATATATTGAAATCTATGCGTTATCAAGAGCCCGTACATCGCAAAGTAAACGATGCGGAGACAGCTACCGTTCTCCTTCCTGCCGCCATGTATTTTGGTGGCAGGAAGTATAACTGTAATGAGTTCTGCATCAGTTGTTTTACGGTTTACAGGCTCTTTATGTTGCATAGACTTCAAAATACCGTCAAAAAAATGCGTATATTGCAACGGTTTTTATAACCATGGTCAATCTGTTTTTTTTGTGCGTGAAATACACATTATTAACGGATTGACTTTTTATTTAGTATTTAAAATAACTCAAGTTGCTAT
>JAITCT010000274.1 GCA_031282925.1 Dysgonamonadaceae bacterium
AATTGCACCGTTCGGGCAAATTTCCGAACAAACCGTACATTCGTAATTACAAAAGGCCGATTCGTAAAACGTCAAATGCGGTTTGAAAGCGTAATCCCATCCGAAGTTAAATCCCGCAGGTTTAAGGATTTGTTGCGGACAATGCGTAATACACAAATGACAAGCCGTACAATGTATTTTGAAATGCGCCAAAACTTTGGATCCCGGAGGCGTAACATGTGTGAGTTTGGTAACGTCCAACGTTTCGTCTTTTTTTGCCCAGGCAGGAATAAACGGAAGCGTTGCTATCGCACCGGCGCCTGTCAAAAGGAAAGAACGGCGTGAACAACGGTAATTCAAATTGTCGCATCCTGTCATTGTCCCTGTCATTGGCTTCCGCCGAACGTTGTTTCCCGCGAAAGCGGGAATCCCCCGATTATCATGAGATTCCCGCTTTCGCGGGAATGACAGGATGCGACAATTTGAATTACCGTCGTTCACGCCGTTCTTTCCTTTTAACAGGCGCCGGCGCGATAGCAACGCTTCCGTTTATTCCTGCCTGGGCAACAAACAGCGAAACGGTGGATGTTACCAAACTCACGCCTGTTACGCCTCCCGGATCGAAAAGTTTGGCGCATTTCAAAAAACATTGTACGGCTTGCCATTTGTGCATTACGCATTGTCCACAACAAATCCTCAAACCTGCGGGATTTAACTTCGGATGGGATTACGCTTTCAAACCGCATTTGACGTTTTACGAATCGGCCTTTTGTAATTACGAATGTACGGTTTGTTCGGAAATTTGCCCAAACGGTGCAATTGAACGGTTAACAGCCGAAGAAAAATCGGTAACTCAAATCGGAATCGCCCGGTTTGACATAGAGCGTTGTGTGGTTTATACCGACCATACTTCCTGCGGCGCCTGTTCGGAACATTGTCCGACACGGGCGGTGAAAATGGAGCCTTACGAAGGCGCTTTGACTTTGCCGCATGTGTATGACGAATTGTGTATCGGTTGTGGCGGTTGCGAATCGATTTGTCCGGTGCGTCCGGTGAAAGCAATCAATATTCAGGCTGTCGAGGTACATCAAACAGCAAAAAAAGAAAAAGAAGAACAAATTGAAGAAGTGGATCAGGACAGTTTGGACTTTGGATTTTAATTATATTATGCCACGAATTAAACACAAATACAATGCTACCAATGGCAACAGCGTTAATTCAACCTCACTGCGTCATTGCGAACTGCGAAGCAGTGAAGCAATCCAGGAGGAAAAACATCGCTTGCACCTGGATTGCTTCAGGCTTCGCCTTCGCAATGACGTCTACATAGAAATAACTTAACATTAGTGAAAAATTAGTGAATTAGTGGCAAAAAAACGTATGAAAACTTATTTTTTTATTTATGCCACTAATTCACGAATTAGATACGAATACAATTTAGCGACAAATTAGTGAATTAGCGGCAAAAAAATTTAGCGACAAAAAAACGTATGAAAGTTCATTTTTTATTAGGAATAATGTGTTGCTTCAATTCATTCTCTGCAATTGCGGAGAAATTTCCGGCGGACAGTCTGCCGGAACAGTTTCAGTCTTACCGTGCTACCGACCAGTTGAATTATACGGAAAAAGAATTGTATGATTATATCAACGGAGGTGCGGAGTTGTATCTTTCCTACGGTTTGGCGAGCATGACCGGTTGCAAATACAGCGGGGAAAACCTGCCGCAGGTAACGGTGGAAATTTACGAAATGACGAGTTCCGAAAATGCTTACGGCGTCTATACGCAGAGCCGCGACAAAGAGGAATATGACTACGGACAGGGTTCGCAAAGTTTTCTTGATTTCATCCTGTTTTGGAAAGACTGTTACTTTGTGATTGTCAATACGCAGGAAATTGTTCCGGAAAGCGAAAAAGCGATTAAATACCTGGCGGAACTCAGCGACCGGGTGATTCCATCTACTGGATAGACGCCCGCTATTATCAACGATTTACCGAAAGAAAACTTAGTTCCTGCCGGTTTCCTGTATTTTCATCACTACATTTGGTTGAACGCATATTATTTCATTGCCGACCATAATATTCTCAATATTGATGAACACACAGATGCCGTTTTGGCCAAATACGGCGATGCCGCCGACCGCCTGTATCTTCTTCTGGTAGAGTATCCCGACGAAGAGAAAGCTGCGGAAGCCTGCGCCCGCTTCCGGGAAAAATACGCTCCCGAATTGAATCCGCTTGACCCGTTTGTCCGTTTGGAAGACGGCTCCTGGTTTTCCACATGGAAGCAAGGAAAGAAATTAGGCGCTGTTTTCAACGGAAATACACGCGAGAAGACGGAAGAATTATTAAAAATGAGTAAACAAGTTGATGAGTAAACGAATAAACGACGTGCAGCAATTCTCGTTTACTTGTCAACTCGTTTACTCGTCAACTAATAAAATAAAAAGTTATGGAAAAAGTAATCACTCGACGCGATTTAATTAAAAAAACAGCCATATTGGCTGTCGGCGGCAGTATCCTGATGAACCGTCCGCTCGAATCCTGGGCTTGGGGAACAGACACCCAAGCGACGAAAAAAAGTAAAATCGTTCTCATCCGCGACCAAAAACTGTTTGCCGGCGGCAATCAACCCGATGCGGCAATCAGCAGTCAAATGCTGGATAAAGCGATTTGCGAACTTACCGGAGAAAAAAACGCTAAAAGCGCTTGGGCGTCTATCATCAAACCTTCGGACGTGGTTGGAATCAAGACGAATGTCTGGAACAAATTCCCAACGCCGGAAACAGTTAATGAAATCCTGAAAGAAAAAGTACTTCAGGCCGGCGTTAGCGAAGAAAACGTAAGCGTTAAAGACAGAGGCGTACTGGACGATCCCGTTTTCCAGCGGGCAACGGCTTTGATTAACGTCCGTCCGATGCGTACCCATGCCTGGTCGGGAGTTGGTTCGTGCATCAAAAATTACATCATGTTTTCCCCCAAGCCGTCGTCGTATCATGACGATTCATGCGCAAGTCTGGCCGCTTTGTATGATTTGCCTTTTGTGAAAGGGAAAACAAAACTTTGTATCTTGATTATGTTCAATCCCCTGTTCCATCACCGGACAGCGCAGGACGCTTCGGAAGAATACATGTGGAAATACAGCGGACTGATTGCCGGTTTCGACCCTGTCGCCGTGGATTCGGTAGGATTGCGGATTATACAGGGGAAACGGAATGCATTCTTCGGAGAAGACCGTCCGTTAAATCCGCCGGCCAAACACATCGAACTGGCCGATACCCGCTATCATCTGGGAAATGCAGATCCGGCCAAAATAGATCTGGTTAAATTAGGTTGGGACGAAGAATCTTTTGTTTGAGATTAATTAGATTGTGCGGTATGGTTTTGTGCATTATTTTGCACCCGCACAATCATATTGAAAAATTATGGATTCGTTAAAGGATATCGAAAACATTTCCTGGTGGGAAAACACATTGCATACGCTAAGAGACAATGTACTGAATTTCGGACTGCATTTGCTCCTGTGTATTGTAATTTATTTTGTTGGCCGCAAACTCATCAAATATGTCAAAGTATTTGTAAACAAACTGTTGAGCAGGCAAAACTTTGATCCGTCGGTTGTTTCTTTTCTAAAAAGCGTGATTGATATTGTCCTGACTGCGGCTTTATTGATTACAATTGTCAATATTCTGGGGATAAACAACAGTTCGTTTGTCGCAATTCTTGCATCGGCGGGCGTTGCCATGGGTATGGCAATGAGCGGTACTTTGCAAAATTTTGCAGGCGGAGTGATGATTCTGGTATTCCGGCCTTACCGGATAGGCGATTACATTCAGGCACAGGGACAGGAAGGAACCGTAAAAGAAATTCATATTTTCAATACGGAAATTACGACAATTGACAACAAAACGGTTTTTATTCCCAATGGAGGATTAAGTTCGAATGTAATCGTCAATTACAATAATGAAAATACACGGAGGATTGATATGGTGATTGGCGTCGAATACGGTACCGATTATGATTTTGCCAAATCAACGATAAAAGATATTCTTCAGTCGGATGAACGGATTGAACTCAATCCGGCGCCGTTTATCGCCTTGAAAACCTTGAATGAAAGTTCGGTGGACATTTTGATTCGGGTGTGGGTAAATACCTCCGATTATTGGGATGTTTATTTCAATCTCAATGAACAAATCTATAAAATATTCGGAAAGAAAGGGATAGGAATCCCTTTCCCGCAGATGACAGTGCATTGGGCAGAGAAAGACCGACATTCGTTTCCGCCTCTTTGACGGGTTATGAGATCGCCGCCGGGTGCGGCACGGTTTTGTGCATCGGGTGCAACTGAATTTTACCGAAAAATCTTTATCCCGCCTGCATACAACCGAAAAAAATCATGTAAATTTGCAGTTCAAATGTCATCAATTTATAAATTACAACCAAATAATGGCAGAAAAATTCGTCAAAACCTTGTGGGGAGAACACTGGCTACGCTCCCTTACAAATATGGACTACGGCAGCCGCTTGCTGCGGGGGGTTGCTCATGCCCGTAACAACCATGTAAAAAACCTTAGAATTAACCGGTACTACATCACGGCCAAAGTTTTCGGCACCCGCAAGACGCCATACCGGATAACAATTTTTTCAACTCCGCCGGCCGAAGAACAAATCAACCGGTTAATGGCGGAAATTATCAAACGTCCGTCCGTGATAGCCAAGCTGCTGAACGGCGAACTTGACCCCGTTATTCTGTCTATAGTCAACGCGCCGGACGCAAATATCTTTCCGAGCCGGTGGACGGATTTCAACATGCAATGCTCCTGCCACGACCGGACGCCATGCAAACACGTGGCTGCGGTTGTTTACATGCTGAGCCGTGAAATAAACAACAATCCCCTGCTGTTTTTCGAGGTACGCGGACTTGATTTGTTTGATGAACTGAGAAAACGCGGCATCTATATCTACAACCAAAGGAATACGGCAGTCCATCAGCTTAGCATGTTGTGGAAAATCAAAGAATCAGCGCCGGAAGATGTTCCCGAAGACGCTGTGTACAGGCGGATAGATTTCTCGCAGCTGCAAAACATCTCGGAAGCCCTGATACAGTTGTTGCCCGATGCGCCGCTGTTTTATCCTTCCGGAAACTTCCGCGACAGGTATGCGGCGCAACTCGGCCGCATAACCGTAAACGCAGGTCGAATCCTTTCCAACCGCATTAAGTTTGATACGTTTTTCCTCCCGCCGGACAAGCAGGCTATCACCGGCCGGACTACTTTGGGGCTGGTCATTGACGAAGATAACCGATTGAAAATTACCGGTGAGAACCACGAATTTAAGAACCTCGACAACCTGATTGCCGCGCTTTTTGAACTGAATCCCGATCTGTTGCCCGACCTGCAACCATCCGTTGCCGCGTTTCACAAAATACTGATGGCTTCGCTGCATCTGTCGGCCAACGGGATGATTATCCCGCAAATCGTGCAGTTGGACAGCAGAGGGTATATTATCCGCTGGCTGCCTGCCTTGCTGGACAACCGCGTGAAAGACCTGGTCGAAAAATTATCCGGAATCCTCCCCGGTAATTTGCTGCTTGCGCAAACCATATTCCGGAGAAGAAGACAAATGTTGCCGCTCGAAAACCAGACTGCCGAACTTTTATCGCTCTTTATCGGGCGAATGGTTGCGCTCTTTTCGCGATCAACGGACGAGTTATTCAACGCCCTGTTTTTCAAAGCCCGCCCGTATGCTTTTATTTTCGCCGGCGAAGACGGCTTGCCCGGCAAAATAAAAGTCTGGTTAGACAGCTATTACCTGACTTCGGAAACCTACAAACCCGTCATCACGATTTCGGAATTACCCGGCGAACAGTTTGATGTGCAAATAAGTGTGGAAGATACGGCGAATGTCGAACAGCTGCCCGTTCCGCTGGAAGATATATTGACGCAAACGCAGTACGAAAGGCAGCGTTATCATATTTTACGGGGCGTTTTGTTGCTCGCGCCTTTTATCCGCGGCCTGGACGAGCATGTCAACGGGGGAGGCAATACGCCCATCCGTTTTTCCAACAGCGAATTTGCCCCCTTCCTGACGGATGTGCTTCCCGCCGTCCGCCTGCTTGACGTCAAAATCATGCTGCCCAAATCTTTGCAGGAACTGTTGCGTCCCAAAGCATCGGTCAAATTAAAAAGGAAATCCTCCTCGCAGGCTTATGTCCGTCTGGACGATTTGCTTGATTTTGACTGGCAGGTGGCCGTTGGCGATGACGTTATTTCGCCCGACGAGTTCGACAAGCTGTTGAACAGGGCTTCGCGGCTTTTCAAATTCAAAGAAAGATATATCTATGTGAGCGACGCCGACATCGAAAAGTTGCAGAAAGCGCTTACAAGTAACAAGCCGATTTCTTCCTGCCAGCTGTTGCAGACAGCCCTGTCGGAAGAATACGAAGGAGCGGCGGTGCTGCTGACAAACGAAGTAAGGAAACTGATACAGGAATTGAGCGTTACCGAATACATCCCTCTGCCGCAAGGCCTGAATGCCGAACTCCGTCCCTACCAGCAACGCGGCTTTTCGTGGCTGTACCGCAACAGCCGTATCGGATTCGGCAGCATCATCGCTGACGACATGGGGCTTGGGAAAACATTGCAGGTCATTTCCGTTTTATTGAAATTCAAGGAAGAAAATGCCATTGACAAAAGGTATAAAGCCCTGGTGGTAGTTCCAACGGGTTTGCTGACCAACTGGCAGGCGGAAATCGCCAAATTCGCTCCTTCGCTTTCGTCGTATATTTACCACGGTGCAACCCGCGATATGGAACAGTTTGACGCCGACGTCATGCTGACCACCTACGGCGTGCTGCGCAGCGACGCCGACCGGCTCAAAAAACAAAAGTGGCGGGTGATGATTATCGACGAAGCGCAGAACATCAAAAACTACGATACGGCGCAGTCGAAAGCCGTAAAAAGCATCCCCTCGAATATCCGTATTGCCATGAGCGGGACGCCGGTCGAAAACCGCCTCTCGGAGTTCTGGTCTATCATGGATTACGCCAACAAAGGCTACCTGGGCAACATCAAGGCATTTAAAGACGACTATGCCAGTCCCATACAGGTATTCAACGACGAACAGGTTGCGGCTAAATTCCGGAAAATTACCTCTCCTTTTATGATGCGGCGCATGAAGTCGGACAAAACCATCATTTCCGACCTGCCCGATAAAATCGAACAGAATCAGTTTGCCCTGCTTACCGGGCAACAGGCGGCTTTGTACGAAAAAACCATGCGGGCGGCCATGGAAGAAATCGAAGGTTGCGCAGGCTTCGACTCGCAAACGCTTTTCAAACGGCAGGGGCTGGTGCTGCAAATGATTCTTGCCCTGAAACAGATTTGCAACCATCCTGCACAATTCCTGAAAAACGGGATCTTTGACGCTTCCCTGTCGGGAAAAACGGAATTGCTGCTCGAACTGCTCGACAGCATTATCCAAAACGGCGAAAAGGCTTTGATATTTACGCAGTTCCGGGAAATGGGCGATTTGCTGGAACGTTTCATTTCCGAACGTTTCGGGGAAAGGCCGATGTTTTACCACGGCGGGTGCAGCGTCAACCAGCGGGAGGAAATGATAAACCGATTCCAGCACAACCGCGCCGACAAACTGTTTATCCTCTCGCTCAAAGCCGCCGGAACGGGGCTGAACCTGACCGCCGCATCGCATGTGGTACATTACGACCTCTGGTGGAATCCGGCGGTGGAAAACCAGGCCACCGACCGCGCTTACCGCATCGGACAGGAGAAAAACGTAATGGTGCACCGCATGATTTGCAAAAACACTTTTGAAGAACGTATCAACGATATGATACAGAAAAAGAAACTCCTCGCCGAAATAACCGTCGCCACCGGTGAAAACTGGATAGGGAAACTCAGCAATAAGGAATTAAGAGAAATATTCGGGTAAGAGGAAGCCCCGCCGCTTACAGAACAACTGTCAGTTCCCTGCAAAAGGCATTTCAGGTTGTCGCATTGCCGAATGTGAGGTTGGTGCGAGGCTGTGCCTCGTACCTTTTATCCCGACAGGTTCAACCTGTCAAAATGATCATTTTCAATTCTCATGTGTGTGCTGCCGAATGTGATTATAACCTCATTTCCACCTTATTTAAACAAATGGATTATGATAATATTTCCCTGACCTTATTGCCTTATTTATCTTATCCCTTGCACGGCATGATTTTGTACATCCGATTTTATCAAAATTAAACACGAAGACATAAAAGCGCGAAGAAACTGTTCATACACGGTTTCCCCCGTTGGTGCGAGGTTCAGCCTCGCACCAACGGCAAATTCCCGCCGGCGGGAACTGCGAATTCCTGCTGGCGGGAACTGCGAATTCCCGCCAGCGGGAACTGCGAATTCCCGCCAGCGGGAACTGTGAATTCCCGCCAGCGGGAACTGTGAATTCCCGCCGGCGGGAACTGCGAATTCCCGCCGGCGGGAACTGTGAATTCCCGCCGGCGGGAACTGTGAATTCCCGCCGGCAGGAATTGGGATGAGACGCCGGCGGGAATCGACAAGTGAAATGACGAATGACGGCGGGAATTGAGAATCACCGCACCCGTAATTCGCTGTTAGGCGGCAAACGCAAAGGCACGAAGAAACGAAAACCGTGTATGGCAGGTTCTTCGTGTTTAAATCATTTTCCATAATAATTACGAATTACGCGGTGAGGCTGAATAATCCCCCCTGCCGGCTTTTT
>JAITCT010000283.1 GCA_031282925.1 Dysgonamonadaceae bacterium
TTCAAATGAGCGATGCGTAATTCCCCGCAAGTCTTCGTTCTGTACATAAATTTGTCAACTTTTTAAAATTTCGGCAAAAGTAGATGAAAAACTCGGGTTTTCCAAGCGCATGAAATAAAGGTTAATTCTTTTTTTGAGGTGCTGTTTTTTATTGCCATTAAATCCCATTAGGGATTAAAGCCCGGTAGAAAGAGTAATTCCCCGTACAGGCACCCCGCATGACGTTAATATTGTGCTTGTGGAAATAATGTTGCATGCAGGTTGTGGCCAGGGACATTATTTTCTACCGAACTGTGCATCTCTGCGGGATGCCGGTTCCATGTTCATCAACGTACATGCTAAAAAAATAGCACTTCAAAAAAAGAATTAACCTAAAAGAAGTGAATAATGATAATAAAAATAAATAATTAGTGTTATGAAAAAAATAATATTTGTATTAGTTTGCGCCTGTTTTGCGGCAGGAGCTTTTTCCCAGGATGTAAAATACGAAGTGCGGTATGCCACGAATCCTGAAGATTTCAAAACTTATGACACCGAACGGTTGAGGAAAGATTTTCTAATCGAAAAAGTGTTTGAGAAGGATAAAATCAACCTTGTGTATTCCATGTACGACCGCTTTATCGTAGGCGGAGCATTTCCTGTGAGCCGTACCGTCAAACTGGAAGCGATTGACCCGCTGAAAGCGCCCAATTTCCTGCATCGACGCGAATTGGGAATTATAAATGTGGGCGGGAACGGCAAAGTGAAAGCAGGAAATAAAGAATACACCCTTAAATTCAAAGAGGCGCTGTATGTGGGCAGCGGAAATCATGAAGTATATTTTTCTTCGGACGATGCGGCTAATCCTGCCAAATTTTACATCAACTCTGCGCCGGCGCACACCTCGTATCCCACAAAACATATTACTTTGAAAGATGCCAATGTCATAAAAGCAGGCTCTTTGGAAGGCTCGAATGCAAGAACAATCAATCAGTTGATAGTAAAGGAAACCGTGCAAGTCTGCCAATTGCAGATGGGACTTACCGGGCTTGAGCCGGGAAGCGTTTGGAATACCTTGCCGATGCATACGCATGACAGGCGTATGGAGGCTTATTTCTACTTTAATATTCCCGACAATCAAGCCGTATGTCATTATATAGGACAACCGGAAGAAACCCGCCATATCTGGATACACAATGAGCAGGCTGTATTTTCGCCCGAATGGTCTGTCCACTCCGGAGCAGGAACAGGCAATTATATCTTCATCTGGGGCATGTGCGGAGAAAATCTGGATTATAACGATATGGATAAAGTACCCGTTGATAAACTCAAATAAATAACGGGACAATTATGAAATATTTTTCTCTCATATTGTTTATTATTTTATTCGAATCCTGCTCTTCTCATGGAATAACGGTAACTGTAACCAACCCTTCGGCAATTGACCGCCTACCCGGACTGGCAGAAATACCGTTGGAAAAAGTAAGGAAACAAATTCCATTAAAAGAACATGAAACTTACCTCGTAAAAAACAAAGCGCAGGAAGTGATACCTTCGCAAGTTACTTACGATGGAAAAATCGTTTTTCAAGCAAGTCTGAAAGCCGGAGAAACAGCCGGTTTTCATATCGAAAAAGGAAATAAACAAAAATTTGCACCGCTGGTTTACGGACGCTTCATCAAAGAGCGCAAAGATGATTTTGCATGGGAAAACGACAGGGTTGCTTTTCGTATTTACGGCGCCGCCTTAGTTCCGACAGATGGTCCCTGCAATGGACTGGATATTTGGTATAAGCGCACCTCCGATCTGATTATCGACAATTGGTACAAAAAAGATTTGGCAGGCGAAGCCTCCTATCACAACGACAACGGGGAAGGTTTGGATGACTATCCGGTTGGCAGGTCGCTGGGCGCCGGGGCTATGGCGCCTTACGTAAATGACACTTTGTGGTTGAACGAAAACTTTATTTCGCATGAAATCCTCGAAAATGGACCGCTACGTTTGACATTCAAACTTACTTACAAAAATATTTCCGTACAGGGAAAATCGTTTAGCGAAAGCCGGATATTTTCGCTGGATGCCGGTTCGCAACTAACCAAAGTACAACAGGAATATGGTATAGATACAGCCATTCCCGTTGCTGCCGGCATGGTGGAAAGAGCATCGAATGATTCGGTCATTTATGACAAAGAGTTTTCATTTGTGATTTATTCCGAACATTCGTCCAAAGCAGGAACGGCGTTTTTAGGGCTGCTTTTTCCAAACGGAATAGACAGCGTGGAAACGGTACATCGTCATATTTTGGCGATAACCCGTTACGAACCGATGCAACCGCTCACGTATTACACCGGTTACGGATGGACAAAATACGGATTTCCCGCTATTGGCGATTTTGAAAAATACATGGCGGATTTTGCACTCGGATTGAAAGAACCGCTGGTGATTGAATACAGATAAAACAATAAAAATTGGTTAATTCTTTTTTTGAGGTGCTATTTTTTTAGCATGTACGCTGATGAACATGGAACCGGCATCCCGCAGAGATGCACAGTTCGGTAGAAAATAATGTCCCTGTCCACAACCTGCATCCCGTAGAGATGCAACATTATTTCCACAAGCACAATACCATAGTCCGCACAACTAACGTCATGTGTGGTGCTGTGCGGAATCAATCATTTCTACCGGGCTTTAATCCCTGACGGGATTAATTGCATAAAAAAACAGCACCTCAAAAAAAGAATTAACCCCTCGCACCGTCTATCCTGACAGGTTCAACCTGTCAAAATAATTGAGGCTATCTCGAAAGTAAGTCAGCCTCAATTTTATGTTAAAAAGATTGGTATTAAGCATTAAATTATTTATCTTTACAGCTGATATTCAAATAAATAAATCTGTGTCAAAAGTAATATTCAAAGCCTGCAATCAAGGTCAAGGCAGCCTGTTTCCAGTGAGTCCGGAAGATAAGATACCTTGGCAAAGTGGACAAAAGTGAGGCTGTAAAATAGTATAATTAATTGGTTTTCATAATTTAGCAGGCTAAAAAAAGGATGAGTAAAAAATTTGTATTTTCTGCGGTTGCAAAATAACGAAGAAAAACGG
>JAITCT010000245.1 GCA_031282925.1 Dysgonamonadaceae bacterium
AATACAGGTTTTGTAAATCCCCGCCAAACGGTAGAGTTCGTCAATCACGCCTACGCTTTCGGCCTCGTCGTTGGCGCACCGTACCAAATCCGCGATGCCGTCAATGACTGCCATCTGTATGCCGCCAAACTGGTAATAAAACCTGTCCATGCTCTGTACAATTGCCTGCATACGTTCTTTGCGCGACATCGAAGTCAGACAGTATGCCTTGAAATACGGCGGCATATTTTCAAGTTTCCCGCGTTTCAGGACGGCGGAAATGTTTTTATAGAGTTGCGTTTCCGACTGTTCCGTATCGTAAAGCAGGATGGCTTTTTTTGCCGTATTTGCCTGAACGGTTGTACCCAGCGTATCAATATCCTGCGCACTGTCTTCACAGATTGTGCCTGATACCAGTGCGCCGACAAAGTTACTTTTGCCCGTTCCCTCGCCGTCGGTTATGCCAAGCAGATTGTCCTGCGTTCCGAGCGGTACGTCATTGATTGAAATGAGCATCTCGGACTTGACCGGCGGATTGCCGAAGTCTATTTCGCACGGTTTAAGAATTGCCATAGTTTCAGAATATAAGTTGTCTAAAAATTCAATGAATAACGAAATGAAATTTTCGCGGGTATTTCCCATTTTGAAGTAGTCCGAAATATCCTTCTCCTGTTTCGTTCCCACAAGTGGCAGGACAGCCGTTTAACGCCCGAATCAGCGAGTTGCTGCGTGGAAGCATCCAGTCCGGTTTTATCCGCATCATATAGCAGGATAATGTGCTTGAAACGAAACGACAGTTTTTTATCAGATTTTGCGGGATGTTACTCGTTTCCGAATTGAAACATATTGCATGAAAACCGCGGGCAGCAAGCGACATTACATCCTTCTCGCCGCCCGTAATGAAAAGCGTATCGCCTTTGGACGGCAGTTGCTCCGGTCCGAAGCAGTAACTGTCCGGCAACAAACCGCCGTACAGAAACCGAATCTCCGACTTCGGGCGATAGATTTTGACATGCTTTTTGCCCTGATAACCAAACATCGGCTCGCCGTCCGTCGAATGAAAAGCAAAGGGTTTGCCCTCGCTGTTTTCACTCTTAAACTCCTTTAACGACAGTACCCTGTATGTTTTCAGAATTTCGGGAGTAATACCGTACTGTCCCCCAAAACGCAATTCCATGCTTGAAAACGGCTGTCCGGTAATGGAATAAGGTTTTGCCTTTTTAGGGGGTTCCGGTTGGGGAACAGAAGTGGGTTTTGATTCCCTGACCGGCTTCGGCGAGATAGAAACGACAAGCGGTGCACTGTCGTAATCATCCGACAATATCAAAGCAGTCGCCGCTGTAAGCATCATTGCCGAAATCCTTCATCCGGTAACAGCCGCCGCGACGGTCAAACCGGATGTTGCACTACGCCTTCCGGTCTTCATAAAGCGGGTTCAGAAAGTTCCGTCCGATGCGCCAGCCGCCTGGAATATAATGTTTGAACACGTCCAAACCGTTATTTGTCCTTTTTAATATTTCGTCTCTGTTCAACATGAAACTGATGATTTTTAATTAAATCCTGTAAATATTCATCACTCCAGCGAATGACGTTGTTTTGCAGCAAGCGTTGAAGCTCGCTAATCCGGTAGAAATTTTTCCCGCGTATCCGTGAAAAATTGATAACCCCTTCCGTACGCAACCGCTGGAGGGTACGAGAACTGATTTTGAGGAAAGTACAGACTTCGTAACTGTCCACCCAGCCGTCTTCTTCTTCGGGCTGTTCCTCCATCTTTGCATTAATGGTGATTACAAGTTTGGCTATCGTATTGATTTTTGCCATTAACTCCTTGAATGCCTGCGAATCTATTGTTATTACTTCCATATCGAAATTTTTTGCAAAGTTCGCCCAACGGCAAAAGGTAAAAACATTGGTAATGTTTTTTGAGGCGCATTTTTAACATTCCGGCACAACCCAAAGACAAATAATTAGTTGATAAACAGTTATTTGAACAGTTACAAAAAACATGAAAACGACGAAAATCAGGCAAAAAAAGCATTATATTTTTTCATTGGAATAAATAACTGAAAACAAGATAAATACGAATTTCAACCACGAAAAACACATGAAAAACGGGCAAAAAACGGGTGATTTCGATGTAAAAAGGGATAATACCGGAAAAAAATTTTTAGAGGGAGGGGTGGGGATTGTGCACCCCTTTTAAAATATTAATTTTCAGCGAATTATTTTTTTTCTTGTTTATTTGAAAAATAGTTCGTAACCTTGTCCCGAGTTTTATGCAGACAAAGGGTAGTCAGAAGCGGCCAAACAGATATTCAAAATCCGCTCTAATTCGTACCCCATAAAACAAAAACAATGTCTTATCTTACTGTTTTACAGTAAATTCCAGAATTTAAAATAAGTCCTGTCGGGATTAATTGCAATAATAAAACAGCACCTCAAAAAAGAATTAACCGTTTGGCATTGTCGCGTCCTGTCATTCCCGCGCAGGCGGGAAACAACGTTTTGAAATGCACCCGTTGTTTTGTTGGAGAAAATAAGGTGAAAATGAGGTTTATACCTCAACTGCCGAATGTGATTATAACCTCGTTTTCACCTTATTTAAATAACAAAACCTGAGGTTGTTTTGGGTGTATTTCAAACTGTCGCAGTGTGGTTGTGAAGCCCGTCATTCCCGCGCAGGCGGGAATCCCGTGTAAAATGTGCGAATCTTCATGGGATTCCCGCCTGTGCGGGAAACAACGTTCGGCGGAGCCAATGACAGGGCGCGACAATTTGAAATGCACCTTGACAAAAGGGTGTATTTCAAATTGTCGCGTCCTGTTATTTCCGTGCAGGCGGGAATGACGGGGACCCGGTTGGTGCGGAGGTTTCACCTCGCGCCTTTTATCCTGACAGGTTGAACCTGCTAAAAATAGACAGCGCGGGGCACAGCCTCGCACCACCCGGGCGACTACGGGTGGCGAAGACGGCAACTACGGGGATGTATTTCAAATTGCTGCAGTGCGACAATTTGAAATGCACCCGCGTGTTGACGCTATTTTGAATATTCAATAAGTTAGCATACTTTTGTGACATGAAGATTACGGATATTGAAGAGCAATTTGAACAGGTCAAGCATTGTTTCCCAAGACAGCGAGGCAATGTAAAAATGAGTAATTTGGAATTCCCGAATGCCGTAGTGTATGTTGTTGAAAATGGATGCAGGTGGCGTAAATTACCCCGTGAATTTGGGAATTGGCATACCGTTTACAGGCGCATGAGCAGGTGGTCAAAATCGGGCGTGTTGAATAAGGTGTTCACGGAGTTACAGAAATTGAGCGTGA
>JAITCT010000256.1 GCA_031282925.1 Dysgonamonadaceae bacterium
CAATGTTCCGGCATTTTCGACTATCTCAACCGTTTCGGCGTTTTTAGTTTCAATGTAGAGATAAAAATTACAAAAGGACAATATCTTCATACAACCCTCGCAATCGTTTTCGCAAATGCAGAACAGTATAGTGTTTACGGGAAAGTAGCGTGGCTGCCGAAACGCCGGTGTTTTCGGCAATTTCTTTTACGGGAATACCTTCAAATTCGTTCAGTTCGTAGATTTCACGCTATTCGGGAGGCAGTTCGGCAAGAGCGTTTTCTAATTCTGTCCAAACTAACGGGCACAGATATTCTGTTTCGGGCGTGGCATCATCTTTCAACTATTTTTCATCCTGTGTAAATGGACAAATTTTAACCCCCGCACAAATCGCCTTTTTCGGACAGGCTTTTCGGCATTTTCCGCAACGAAGGCATTCCGGGTGGTTGGGCGTTTTGTGTACATTGACATTCATTTTGCAGACTTTCGCGCATTTGTCGCAGTTGATGCACTTTTCCCCGTCAATTCTGTATCTGTACGGTGAAAACAGATTGATAACCCCCATCAAAGCACCATACGGACATAAGAATTTACAAAACGGTCGATAAACAATGATAAATACGACAAACATTATGCCCCAGATAATTGCCTGTGTAACTGAAAATTCAGACGAATGTTCGTGCCCCGATTGTTCATACCCGAAAAACGGCAGAATGAACATAACTGCCAGAAAGACGTATTTCAAATACACAAACCACTTCTCTCCCATGAATTTGCTGATTTTCACAGGGAAAGGAATTTTGTTTAGCCATTCCTGCAAATACCCGATGGGGCAAACTTTGCCGCAAAACAGTTTGCCGAAAATCAGGGCAAACAACAGAAACATTACTAAAAAAATTGTATTTATCATAATTGAAATTTTATGAAATTAAAAGACGGGCAGAAAGCAATATCTGTTTAAACTCGCTGCAATTCAATTTATTGCGTGCCATCTTCAGCAAAACCAACCGTTCCTGCTGCGGAACATTCAATTTGTCGAACAAATCGTCAATTTCGCAATCATTTATTGCTCTGATACATTTTAAACACTCCATAACTATTTCTGTTTTTGAGTGTTCTTTTCGACCAATTCAAGCGCATTGAATTTGCATACTCTCAAACAATCGCCACAAGCGGTACAGTGTGCGGGATTTTTTACGATTATGCGCATACCATTTTCGCCTTTTACTGCTTCCAACACATTGTGTCTGCAATATTTAAGACATTTTTTGCAATCTGTGCAATTATCCGTATTGCAGCGGATAATTCTGTTTTTTCTGCTTATATGGCGGACTGTTCCGCCGATTACCCAAAATGCGACTAATGCGCCGCCAATAAAATAAAATGTATTCATTTTTTCTTGTAAAAAATTTTACTTACATTATTGCAGACAAACGAGAGTGAAAAATATTTTATGAACAGTAGATTTTTTTGGAACGAGGGGGGAAAAATTAGAGGGGGCGGAATTTCTCCCGCCCGCTGTTCACTGTTGATGTTATGCCACTTCCTGAACCCCGCTTTCAGGGCGGTCAGCCTTTCCGCAATCCGCTCATGGCGTTTGGTATATACTTCGTTATACTTGCTTTCCGTTTCCGTCAACATTTCGGGAAAGTGCAACCGTGCAAACTCCAGCATCAGATAAGATTTTTTCGATACCCCGAAAGCGTCGGACAGGTGTTTTACCAGAAAATCGCGACAGATAACGGTTTTCTGTTCTTCCGTCAGATTATTGATAACCGTGATTTTTTCCTCATCGCTCAAATGCCACTTGTCGGAATCTTCCGCAAACAGCGCGAAATGTTCCCTTTTCAGGTCTTCCAGCATCGCAAAGTACAGGAGCCTGTCCTCAAATTCGGTAAAATCGCTTTGCGGAAATTCCGTTTCGCGGATGTATCTGCGCGTGTCATCAACAATGTTTTCAACCGCTATTTCCCTGTTGCGCGTGTCCTGCTTTTCGAGTTTCAGAATGGCGTCCGTTTCACCGGCGGGAGCCTGCATTTCTTCCTCCGGCAACAAAATATACCCGGTTATCACTTCGTTGGCGCTTACCGTAACCACCGGTTGGGCTTTCCCGTCCAGAAACAACTGTTCCACTTCATTGTCCACTTCCACATACTCCGCATACCGGGAATAATACTCGCTTTGGGCTTCCTCATAATCCGCCCTGTTCTCAAAGTCTTCCGCGTTGGGTTCTTCGGGCTTTTGGGGATAGCGGTTGATGTGAATTTTGTTTACGGAATAACCCTGTTCCGACAGTTCCGCAAAAACATCCCCGTTTTCCGCTGTTCCGTATGGTGATTGACCGATTTCTATTCCGGGACATTTTTCAATCGCCGACTTGCAGGCTTCGACTAAATACCGCCTGTTCTTCTCCCGCAGGCAAAACAGGTTGCTGCACCTGCATTCGCCGTCGGAAAATAGGGAATAACAGTTTGTATTAAACGGACATTTGGCGCACTCCGATTTGTCGAAACGGTAACGGCTCAAATCGTTGCAATAGTCGTTTTCAAGACGGCTGACAAATTCCCTTGCCATCAGGTTACGCCAGTCGCCATAATAACTCGCCGGCTTGCCGGACAGATGTTTTTCGTAAACGTCCGACTGCACATCCGCACTGTACTTGCAGAGTTCCAGCGCAACGGTCATTGAAATACCGTCGCCGTTTACAAGGTCTAAAATATCGTCCGTCAATTCGTTCAGGCACATCCGGTTACGGATGTATGTATCGCTTTTGCCGAAACGGACGGCAAGGCTTTCCACACAGTAACGCCCGGTGTCCGCAAGGCGTTTGTAGGCTGCCGCTTCCTCAATCGGGGACACATCGACCCGGCAGAGATTTTCCGTAATAGCTGCCTCCAATGCTTCGTCGTCCGACATTTTTCGGACGATGGCGGGGATGGTCTTCGTGTCCGCCAAAATGGACGCTCTGAACCTGCGCTCCCCGCACACGATTTCAAATTTTTTGCCTTTCGGACGGACTAATACCGGTTGCAATATGCCGACCTGTTTGATACTCTCCGCCAGTTCCGTTAATTCGCTTTCGGTGACTGACTTGCGCGGATTAAAATCGCCTGTTACGATTTTACTTAATTCTACGGAAACAATACCTTTTGTTTCCACGCCTTCTGTTGAATTTACTTTTTTCATTTTTTTTATATTTATGGGGGCGGGATTTCCCCACCCCCTGTTAATACTATTGTTCCGTTTCGCTTAATTGCTTCATGTCCATGAAATACAGCAAGTTGTTGTCGGGGTCGTCGATGTAACAGCCCGAACCGTCTGTCAGCATGGATGACATGGCATTGTCGCCAAATTCAAAACTTGAGCCTGTCTTTTCCCATTTGCCCGACTTTACGCCTTTTACATACTCCTGTTTGTAGCATTGGAATACGGTTTTTTTTACATGGTTTCTCAAATCCCGAATGTAATTAATCGCTTCTTCCAACTGCGACGGCTCGTCCATCACATTGACCGTCCGTTCATAAACAACCGTACCCGCTTCGGTTTTTCCTCTGAAAATCCTTATCCTGAACAGGCTGTTTCCATACTCGAAACATACGCTGTGGCATCCTTTGGCTTCCAACTCAAACGAAGTCGTAATAACCTGACTGATTAATTCTGTTGTCTTCATATTTTTAATTATTTGACTGTTAATAAATCTCTTAAATAGTTCTCTTTGACCTTTGAGAAAATCCAACCGGCCTGTTTCTTTTCGTTGTGCATTAATTTCGGGTTAAACCGACCACCCAACGCCTTTAATTGGTCTTTAACCTGACGTGTATCGCCGAATACGGCTAATGCCTTTTCCGAATAGTTTACTATCACAAAATTGCCTGTTACGGTTTCTTTTGTCCTGTCCGCTTCCGCCCGAACCTTCACGCAAATATTGGCTTCTTCGCCTGCTGTAAGGGCATAGCGTTCAATGAACTGTTCACGGCTTCCGTACCTCTCCTTTTGGATTGTCCAGCCGTGATATTTGCTTTCGCCCGGATAATAACCCGCGCCCATCGAATACTTTTCCCGGTGTTCGTAATCTTTGTTTTCTTCCGCCAAATAAGCCGTTTTCGCAAAGTTGGAAGCATACTTGCGCATCTCCGAAAACAGGTCTTTCGTGTGGTTGGAAAAGCC
>JAITCT010000052.1 GCA_031282925.1 Dysgonamonadaceae bacterium
TACAAGATTGGAAAGCGTAAAATTACCGTTCCCATCGGAAACGGTACCTGTCGTTTTTCCCACAATAGAAACAGACGCCCCGATAACAGGGCCTGATTCATCTGTAACAGTGCCTTTCAGCATCTTTTGTTGCTGACTAACATCCGCTTTTTGCTCGGCATAAACCTTTGTCGGGACTACAATTCCAACAAGACATACACTCGTTATACATAGATACGCGAGCAAACAAAATAAATTTTCAAAAACTTTTACCATACTAAATAAAATATTAAGTTTAACGTAATTTGTCCTTTTTAAAGGAACTTCTTAACAAGGCGCAAATATAGTGAAAGATTTAAATAATTAATCTTTATTTACCCTAGTTTACTTATTTTTTGGAGTTTTTCTTCATCAAGCACTTTGATTTTCCGTCCGTCCAAAGCGATCACTTTTTCGGAAACAAAAGTAGATAAAGTGCGGATAGCGTTGGCGGTCGTCATGTTGGAGAGATTGGCGAGGTCTTCCCGCGCGAGGTAAATGTTAATTGTATTGTCTTCTTCCAACCCGTAACTGTCAATCAGGAAAAGCAAAGATTCGGCCAGGCGTCCCCGAATGTGCTTTTGGGTAAGGTTTACCGTGCGTTCTTCCGTAATGCCCAAATCCACAGACAGTTGTCGAATGAAAAACATGCACAGGTTGAAATTGTCTTTCAAAATATTGTTCACCAAAGTCATGGGTACCATACAAACAATTGACGGCTCAAAGGCGGCGGCATCGGTCAGATAGTTTTCATTAGCAAAATATGCGCGATAAGCAAAATATTGAATCGGTTTGATGATGCGGATAATTTGGTTGCGTCCGATTCCTTCTTTGTAAATTTTTACTTTCCCTTTCAGCAAACACATAAGGTCTTTCGGTTCGTCACCTGCGGAATAGATTTTTTGATTATTCTTAAAATGTTGAATCGACGCATTTTGTCGCAACAGATTACGTTCCTGTTCACTCAGTAAGCGCCAAACGTCCGTCAGGCTGCTTGAAAAATCTAAAAATTCATCTTCACTCCTGTTCATTTGTGTTTTAAAACATTGTTTTGCAGCACAAAAGTAAGCAATTATTTTAAAATTGATATTATTTTATTAATTTTTGCCGGCTTTGTTGCAACGAAGCTATGAGTACAAAGATAGTCAATAAACCCTTTTTTTATCGTTGCAACAACGTCTATGTGAGTTAAAGATTATAAAAAGGAGAGCCTTTCCGCTACCGGATTTCCCTCTCCGGGAATCAAATTTGATTCTCAGAGAACCTTACATCCAAAACGGCCATTTAAACATCAATTGCAAAAGTTTACTCGCCGGCTTCAGCCTCCTGACGGTTTATCCGGAATGTTTGAGGCCTGTTCGGGAAACGTTTTTCAACTCTTCTGTGCCGGAACGTCGGCGGGGATGAATCCTGCATGTTTATTTGCCATGTCGTTACAGATTTTCAGCTAATGGATGCTATCTTGGCGAATTACGCAAAAATTTCTTATCTGTCTGTGTGTTATGTAATGTATTTCATGTACCTTTGCAAAATACAATAACAGGAATAAAAACGATAATATATGCAAATCTGCTTAAAGCAAACCCTTTCCCCCATCGGCCTCTTGAATATAGCAGCCACAGCAGACGGAATCTGCCGGCTGGATTTCGCCGACAAACCCACTGCCGGCCGGCGGATGGAATCTTTCGCCGAAATGCTGAATGCTTCAATTTGTCAAAACGACAACCGGCATATCAATGAATTGGAAAGTCAGTTAAAAGAATATTTTGAAGGAAAACGGAAGCTGTTCACCGTAAAACTGTTCCTGCAAGGAACTCCGTTTCAAAAGAAAGTTTGGGCTGCACTGCAGGAAATTCCTTACGGGTCAACCTGTTCCTACAAAGAACAATCCGTTGCTATCGGAATGCCGAAAGCTGTCCGCGCGGTGGCCGGCGCCAACGGGGCGAACCCGGTTTCCATCGTTGTCCCATGCCACCGCGTAATCGGTTCAAACGGACAATTGACGGGTTACGGCGGCGGGCTTTGGCGAAAAAAGTTTCTGTTGGAGCTGGAAACAAAAAGTTGACGAGTTAGCACATAAGCAAAATTTTTTCATCAACTTTATCTAAACCGTAGAGACGTTGCACGCAACGTCTCTACTACAAGTTTAATCGGTTTTCTCCGGAATTGCTTTCAACAATTCAAGCAAAAATTTCCACCATTTTCCCACTGTTTCGATTTCCAGTCTTTCGTCCGGCGAATGAGCGCCGAGAATAGTCGGCCCGCAGGAAATCATATCCAGTTTCGGATTCTTCTCGAAAAATAACCCGCACTCCAATCCCGCATGAATCGCAATCACTTCCGGTTTTTCATTGAAAAGATGTTCAAAGAGGGATTCGGAAAGTTTCAAAATCGTCGAATCGGGATTGGGCTTCCAGCCCGGATAACCTTCCGTAGCACTGACTTCGGCTCCGGCCTGAAGGAATACGGCTCGCACCCTGTTAGCGATATCCGTTTTCAACGACTCGGTCGAACTCCGTTGGCTTGTTGTTACCGTAATTGTTTCATCTCCTTTCATTTTCACGGAAGAAAGATTGGTCGAGGTTTCTACCAGACCGGCCATTTCATGACTCATCCCCATCACGCCGTGAGGCATAGCGTAAAGAGCGTTCAACAAGTTGTTTCCTGTTCCGGCGTCAATGCAATATGCCGGCTTTTCAACGGAATGCACCGAAAGTTTGACGTTTTTATCAACTTTTGCTAACTCGACGGAAAGATCGGCCTGCAAAACATTCAGCCATACGCTGACTTTTTCCTTGAAAGCATCGGGAACGCCGACTGTTGCCCTTGCTTCGCGGGCAATGGCGTTATGCAGATTCCCGCCGTCAATATCGGACAAAAGTAAGGGACATTCTTGCAAAAGCGTCCATAAATAGCGAGTCAGGATTTTGTTGGCATTGCCTAATCCTGCGTTGATGTCGCTGCCCGAATGGCCGCCGTTTAACCCGCCGACTTGCACTTCGAACCAAAAATAACCTGCCGGCGGATTGGTTTTTGTGTAATGGAAAATTCCCAGTGTGTTTTTTCCACCGGCACATCCGATGCAAAATTCGCCCCATTCTTCACTGTCGAGATTTATCAAAATATCGCCTCCGGTCAAAAAATCTCTTGAAAGAGCGTAGGCGCCAGTCAAACCGGTTTCCTCGTCGGTAGTGAAAAGACATTCGACAGGACCGTGTTCGATGTCTTCCGATGCAAGTATAGCCAGCGCCGCCGCTACGCCAATACCATCGTCGCTGCCGAGCGTGGTTCCTTTTGCTCTCACCCAACCGTTGTCAATATACGTTCGAATTGAGTCGGTTTCGAAATTAAAGTTCACACCGGCGTTTTTTTCACAAACCATGTCCACATGCGATTGCAGAATGACGGTTTTCAAGTTTTCCCTGCCCTTTGATGCCGGTTTACGAATTAAAACATTACCGGCCTTGTCTTTTTTTGCCTCTAAACCCTGTTGTTCGGCAAAATCAAGCAGGAAACTTACTATTTTACCCTCTCTTTTCGATGGGCGCGGGATTTGAGTTATCCGGTCGAAAAATTGCCATAACAAAACCGGTTTTAAATCTTTTACTTCCATAAAAACAATTAATTAAATTGCGCACAGCCATTAATCAGTTATGGGTTATCCGCCTTACTCGTAACTGATTTACCATGCCGTGCAAAGTGTAACAATACATTTTGAAACCGTGAAGGTAAGTGAAATTTGGGTAATAATCAAAAAAAATAGCATAAATAACAATATTTCGATTACCTTTGTGGCCGTAAATAAATTTAAACAACCTGTTAAAAACAAATTAGCTTCGTATGAAAAATACAAATTACATTATTAACGGAATTTTGACGGTGGCAGTTATCGTGTTGTTCATATTGCACTTTTCGGAAGGAAAACGCAATAAGGTGATGAGTAATAACGTTTCGTTCAGAAGCGATTCCACCCGATCGCTTTTACCGATGGCTTATATCCGAACAGATTCCCTGTTAAATAGTTATAAACTTTTCGCGGATTTGAATGAGGTGAGTATGAGAGAGTTGGAAAATCACCGTCTCGACATTAATCAACGCAAACAACGGTTTGAAAAAGAAGTGCAGGATTTCCAGCAAAAAATCCAACTGAATGCTTTCATTACCCAAGAACGGGCAAATCAGGAAGGCGCCCGTTTGGAAAAAACAAGGAATGATTTGGAAAAATATGCCGCTCAAATCGAACAAAGTTTGTCCGAAAAGCAAATGCGCATGCAGCAGCAACTACAGGATTCGGTTTTATCCGGCCTGAAATTGTTCAATACGCCTCAAAAATACCAGATTATTTTCAGTAATATCGGCACGGACAATTTTTATTATGCCGATGATGCGTATGATATTACAAAGGAAGTAGTTGAGTTCCTGAATACCCGTTATACGCCGGCGAAAGAGTGACTCTTGATTTGCCGGTGATAATAGTCGTTCCCTGCTATAAAGAGCCGAATGTGATTCAAACCGTTCACAGCCTTTTCCGGTGCGAACATGGTGATTTTAAGGTGGAGATTATATTGTTGGTAAATTCATACGGGATTGATTCGGACGAAATTATAGAAATCAACCGCCGATCTTACAGGGAAATTTCCGGTTTTGCTTCTGCAAACAATACCGGAAATTTTTTTTTAACGCCCGTTTGGGTTGAAAATTTGCCGGGACGTCAAACCGGCGCCGGTCTTCCGCGCAAATTAGGCATGGACGAGGCTATCCGGCATTTCCGGGGAAATAAATCGGGAATCCTTGTAAGTTTAGACGCCGATTGTTTGGTTGAAAAGAATTATTTGATGGAAATTCATCGAAATTTCAAGCAATATGATTTAAATTCGGCGACAATTGCTTTTCATCATCCGATTGAGCATCTGGATGAAGCAAACCCTTTACGTCGGGCTGCTGTCCAGTATGAAATGTATCTGCATTATTATCGTTCGGCTTTGGAATATTGCGGTTATCCGTATCCCTATTTTACCGTAGGTTCGGCTTTTGCGGTTACGGCGGAAACTTACGCAAGAGTCGGCGGAATGGGGAAACAGCAATCGGGCGAAGATTTTTATTTTCTTCAAAAAGTATTTCCCTTGGGAAAAACCAAATACATTGATACGACTTGCGTTTATCCTGCGGCGCGGATTTCCGACCGTGTTCCCTTCGGCACCGGCCCCACCCTGCGGAAAATGCTTAATGAAAATACAACGGTCAAACAGACATATCAATTCGAATCTTTCGAAAGCCTGAAAATGCTTTTC
>JAITCT010000055.1 GCA_031282925.1 Dysgonamonadaceae bacterium
ATAGCGATGGTATTAAATTCGGCGGCGAAACAGCCTGAGGATTCGATTTCGCGTTTGACATGCTGTCCGATTTCATGCAGATGCACATGTCCCGGAACAAATTGCGTAAAGGAATTGACAACGGCGATAACCGGTTTCCCCATTTGTCCGGGTTTCATGCCGTTGGCTTTCCACAAGGCGCGCGCTCCCGCCATTCTGCGGCCGGAAGTTGAGATACTGCTGCGCAAACTGTAAGCGTAAGATTGTTCTGTTTTCATTGAAATAAAATATAGTGGCGGACAAAGGTAAAAAATATTTATTACATAAACGGCGAGCGAAGAATTATTTCTCTCCCAATCCTTTCAAATCCTGATTTGCGTTCTTTTGAAACGCTTTTAACGAAGGGCGGTTTGCGGCGGTTTCTTTCAGTCGGGCAATCGGAACGGCACAATCCCCGAACACAAGAAACGGACAAGTAAAGCATCACCGGCGATTTTACCGGAAGGTTGCCTGACTTATCCGTTTCTTTAACGGTTGTTGATGCCGGATCAGTAGCCGGGGTTCTGTTCAATAATCCCCTGCCCTGCTATAATAATGCTTTCCTGAATCGGGAAACGGGTATAATTTTCCGTTGCAATCAATGGCTGTCCATAGGCATTGCATTTCCTGTGCATCGTTTCAATATAGGAACCGTCACGAATCAAATCCTGGCGGCGGCAACCTTCATACCACAATTCATGGGCGCGTTCCATCAGCAATTTGTCAAGGAAGTCGCGCGGGCCGGCGAAATCTTCTGCTGTATAGGCTGCCAGTTTGGCGCGGGTTCTTACCTGATTCAACAAATCAATGGCTTCGGGCGTTACTGCGTTGCCGTGCCGGACAATCGCTTCCGCCAGCAGCGTCAATACGTCTGCATAGCGATATATCATGAAATCAATATCACATGCGTTGCCGTTAACCGGCTCCAAGGCATATTTCAAAGGAATCACGCCATGTTGCAGGCAATTGCCGCCATCGGTACCCTTGTTTTCCCTGTTGCGGACAACGCCTTTGTTCGTAGTGTATTCGGAAATGATGCAGGCGGTGCGCTCATCATCTGGTTCAAAGGTATCGAAAAACTCCCAAGTCATTTTGTAGCCTCCCCAGCCGCCTTCCCAAACGCCCGACAGAACATAATCGCTGGGCAAAACATGCGGATACCAGCCGTTTTCCATCGTTCCTTCCTTACAGTCAACGGAGAAAATTGTTTCGGCGTTCTTTTCATGCGCGCGCGTAAACAAATCAACATAACTCGGCATCAAAGCGTAGCCATATTCCGCTTTCATCAATTCGCGGCCTTCCGCAATTGCTTTGTCCCACTGTTTCGTCTGCATGTAGAATTTCATCAGTACCGTATGGCACAAGCCTTTCGTAAAACGGCCGTAATTGGCGTCGCCTTTTTTGTAGCTGTAGGGCAAAGATTCAGCCGCTTCCGTTAATTCGGTTACAATGTATTCGCGGGTTTGTTCTTCCGACAGGCGCGGCAAAATTACCCGCGCCGCAGGATTTTTCAAATTTTCCAGGTCGGAAACAATAATCGGGCCATACATATCCCATTGAATGAACGCCATGAATCCGCGCCCGCAACGCAATTCGGCAATGTATTGCGCTTTCAGTTTTTCATCCATTTGAACCGGCCGGATACGGTCGATCGTCAGCGTCATTGCGCTGATTTTATTCAAATAATCGCGCCAGATGTTGGTAACATTACGGGTATCGCCGGGCGTCCACTGGGCAAACATCAGGCGGTTCCATCCGCCGCCGTCGTCCCAGGAACAGTAACCATAGTCGGTGGCTATATCCACATCAATAAAATAGCCGGTAGCAACGCCGAATACTCCATCATACCAATTGTTTTGAAATGGACGGTAAGCAGCCGACGTAACCAAATCACGGGCGTCGTTTGCCGTTTTCGGATAAATGGCCGGATCTACGTCGCCGAACTGTTCCGACTGCAATTCGCAACTCTGTATGCCCACGGAGAGCATCAGCAGGATTACTGCATAAATATTTATTCTTTTCATATTCATATTCATATTTTTTTAGTTCCGTTAAAATGTAATATTCACACCCAGACTGCAGGATGTTACGTTCGGATAGTTGAACGCTCCCGCATTGTTGCGGGAAGAATCGAAATTGTCGGTTTCAGGGTCAACGCCCGTCCAGTTTGTAAATACAAAAGGATTATTCACGTCGGCATAGATGCGCAAGTTGCCCTGCAAACTTTTAAGCGGCAACGTGTAGCCCAGCATAATGTTGCGGCAACGGACAAAATTGATTTTTTTATACCAGTAATCCGAACTGTTTTCGTAACTCGCATAAGTGGAGGGGATAGCGCTCGGATAAATTGTATTTTGGTTGTCATGACTCCAGACATATTTGGATGCTTCCGACTTGTTCACAATATTTGCATCCACAAATCCGTTTGCCCACTGTTCATAATAACTGCGTCCTTTCCAGGCTCCGAATTCGCCGTAGAAATAGATATTGAAATCGAACTGCCTGTAGCGAACGGTATTGTTGAATCCGAAAGTAAAGTCGGGATCGCGGGATCCCAACAAGATGCGGTCGTACTGATCCATTTTGTTGGGGTTTCCCTCTTCGTCCGCTAAATTTTGGATTTTAATTTGTCCCGGCAACAAAGCCGGCTGCCATGCGGGTCTTGTTTCGTCCGGCTGCATCAAACCGTCGGTTTTGTACACGAAGATTGACCGGATATAATCGGTCGCCGATTCGTTAACAGCCGGCGTCCAGTCGTCGCGCCGCGTTTTCCACCGGTCTTCATTGTGCGCATACGTCAGGTCGGTCGCCCAGAACCAGTCGCCGTTTTTCACGTTGACGGTGTTCAATGTCAACTCGATTCCTTTTCCCTGCGTTTCGCCTACATTGCCGGCAATGGTGGTGATTTCATTGTAAAACGGCAGAGGCACGTCGGTTTGCAACAAATCGGAAATAACGCGGCTGTAATATTCCGCCGTCAAGTTGATCCGGTTATTCACAAAGCCCAAATCCAGACCGATATTAAACTCTTTGGTCGTTTCCCATGTCAAATCCGGATTTCCCAGTTTGGTAGCGCCCATTCCTGTATATCGCGTATCGCCGAAAACGTATGCGCCGGCAGCGCCGTACGTATCATAAATGCGGAGACCCACGTTGGAGTTGCCGGTTTCACCGTAACCTGCGCGCAACTTGCCGTTGGAGAGGATATTTGCCGTTCCTTCCATAAAGGTTTCGTCCGTGAAACGCCACCCGATAGACGCCGACGGGAAATATCCCCAACGTTTCTCCGGCATAAAGTTGGAAGCACCGTCGGCGCGCAGCGTAGCGTAGCGGTCAACAGGTATTTGCCCGTCCATGAATAATTCACGCGCGCAAAATAAGAACTCATAGAGCTTGTTGATGCAGACGACCCCACATCCGGTTTTGCATTATTTCCCGCCTCTAAATTGTTGTACAGAAATCCGTCCAGCGGAAAGTTGTCATTTCCCGCCCTTACCCATTCGGACGACATTTTCTGGTAAGAATAACCGGCTAAAGCCGTCAGGCTGTGATTGCCGGCTTCTTTCACGTAAGTAACCGTCAAATCCGACAGAATATCCATTTTATCATCCTGCACAATCGTTGCCTGACCGTTCACACGGGCGCCGTACATGGTCGTCGTCGGCACGTATTGCCGGCGTTTGGCATATTTACGGTCGGCGCCAAGCGAACCGCGGATTGTCAAATCCCTGACGGGTTTGATTTCCAGGTAAACGCTTCCCAACAGACGGTCTTTTGTCGTAAGGTCGGTGATTTCAAGCAAAGAAGCCGCATTCGGAAGCTGCCCCATATACGGATTTGCCGTGTAGTCGCCGTTTTCGTCCCGAACGGGAATGTAGGGGATAGAATGTACTGCGGCAGGTATAACGCCTGCATTTTCCCAGTCGTTATCGCCCAAAGGTACGTTATTATATTCGTTGCGGCTTAAATTTAAGGAAATGCCGGTTTTTACATAGCCGGAAACCTGATGATCCAAATTCACATTAGCCGTGTAACGTTCCAGATCATTTGTTTGAATCACCCCTTTTTGTGTAAAATAGTTGAGCGAAACCAAATACTGGGTGGCTTCATTTCCTCCGGTTAGAGACAGATTGTGCGATTGTTGCCGTCCGGTACGTGTAACGGCGTCAAACCAGTCGGTTGTTTTTGCGGCGGCAATTTCCGCATCCGTATAATGAGCCGCGAAAGGCTCCGGATTATCCTTCGGCGGGAGATACTGTCCGTAAATGCCCTGCCCGTTGTTTTTCATCCATTCTTCGTACAGGTCTTTATTCCGGCGGTTCATAAAATCCTGAGCATTCAGCATTTTATAGGGGTTTTTCATATTTTGCACCGAATAGTTACCCGAATACGTTACTTTAGTTTTACCGATTTTCCCGCGTTTTGTGGTGATGATGATAACGCCGTGTCCGGCACGCGCCCCATAAATAGCCGTAGAGCTTGCATCTTTCAACACCTCGATGGATTCGATATCGTCGGGGTTGATGGATTCCAGCAGATTGTCCGTTTTCCCGGAATCGTATCTGTTTCCCGAACCGGGACTCGGATTGGAAGTAACCGGAAATCCGTCAATAATAATCAGGGGATCGTTTCCGGCATTGATGGAAGTTTCCCCGCGGATACGAAATTTGACGCTGCCGCCGACCTGTGCGCTTGTTTGGGATACGTTTAAGCCGGCTGCCTTACCTGCCAGCGCATGACTGATGGTTGAGAAGGTCGCCACAGGCGCATCATTCATTTTAACGGACGAAACGGCGCCTGTCAAATCCCGTTTCTTTTGAACGCCGTAGCCCACAACGACTACTTCATTCAGCATTTCAACGTTTTCCTGCAAGACAACATTGACGACCGTCGAGTTTCCTGCCGGAATCTCCTGTGTAACATAGCCCAGACAGGAAAATTCCAGTATGGCGCCCGAAGCGGCGCTGATGGCGTATTTTCCGTCCGAATTTGTTACCGTCCCTGTTTTTGTGTTTTTTACAACTACCGACACGCCCGCTAACGGTTCGCCGGATGCTTCCGTAACGTTGCCCGATACGTAATTTGCTTGCTGCGAATACAAACTATGTATACCCATAGAAAGAAGCATCGCCCCGACAGCCAAAAATTTCATAAATTCCCGATAAACAGGTTTTTTCAAATGTAACTTCATAAATTAAAATTAAAAAATTAATACTAAATTCATATTCAACTTTGCGCGGTATGCACAAAATCACACCGCTCGCAGTATAAACACAGTGCAAATTTCGTTAAAAGAATTAAGATTTGCAAGTATTTTCCTGAAAAAATTATAAAATACGGATTTCCGGATACGGAAAAGTTTGTGGGGAAGTTTTTTTTGTTACCGCAGCTTTCGCTCCTTCGCGTCTTCGCAACTTTGCGCCTCCGCATTTATAGATATAACGGGCTGCACCCCGTTCCGAGCGGGGTTTAAGGTTCTCCGAGCGAGGTCCAGGTCGCTCGGAGCAGGGTTCAAGTCGCTCCGAGCGACATTCAAGGTTCTCTGAGCGGGGTTTAAGTCGCTTCGAGCGAGGTTTGAGGTGCTCCGAGCGAGGTTCAGGTCGCTCCGAGCGGCATTCAAGGTTCTCCGAGCGAGGTTCAAGGTGCTCCGAGCGGGGGCCAGGTCGCTCAGGGTGGGGATTGCGTTTTTCCGGACAAGATTCAAACTTACATAAAAAACAAGTTACGAATCATGAAATACCAACAGCTTGAATGCCGTCCGTAATTCGTAACCCGTAATTTACAACTCAATTGCCGTTATTCCTTCAGTTTGTGTTTTATTCCGGGAAAACGGTTTCTCAAGTCTTTGTACACTTCCTTAGCGCCGGGAATATCCTGCACAGCGGCAATTTTAACGGCATTGTAAAACACCAGTGCAGCGTGGTAGGAACTGCTTCCTGCACGCATGATAGTGTCGTCAATGTCGTCCGACAGTTGTTTGGCAGCGATATGCATATTGCGCATTCCGGTGGCGTCGGTCATGTCAACATCAAATGCTTCGACATTGAGATATGACGGACATAATTGCGGATACTGATGCACATAAGCTCTCGCTTTTTCAACAAAACTCAGGGTCTTATCGCCCATTTTCAGTAAATCGTGACGTTCCTTCGGAGTCAGCGGCGATAAGTAAGGGGCAAGCAGGGTGTTTAACCCGTCAATCATTAATTGTGCCTCCGCCAGCACTTCGGGCGGGATCGGCACGGCTTGTTGTGTTTTCATATTTTTCATTAGTTAAAATTTACGGAGGCAAAGATATATATAAGTTTCTTTTTTACCAAACAAAAAGGTAATTTTTGTTTCATTTGTGCGGAAGCATTTCACAAAACGCCCCGCCGTTCACCCAAACCGGATTGTTTCCGCCGGCGAAATCCGGGCTATCAAACAGGAAGGCCCCACCAGCAGGAGCAGGGTGGCGGCCAGCGTCCCCAGATTAATCAAAAGAATATAAATCCAGTTGATTTCGACAGGGACTTCGGAAAGATAATATGTTTCGGGATTTAATTTCAGGATACCGGTCTGTTTTTGGATAAAGCAGACGGAAAGGGCAATCAGGTTTCCCCAGAACAAACCTTTCGCAATCAGAAAAGCGGATACGTAAAGGAATATTTTCCGGACGCCGGCATCATTTTCTCCCAACGCTTTCAGCGTGCCGATCATATTCGCCCGCTCAAGAATGATGATGAGCAATCCCGAAATCATGGAGAATCCGGCGACAAGGATCATTAATATAAAGATGACCGCCACATTCATATCCAATACATCCAGCCATGCAAAAATCATCGGATTCAACTGTTTGACGGAACGCGCGTAAAACACATTTCCCAGACGGTCGGTACGGCTTTGCAGGTCGAAATACAAATCGTCGGCTGTTTGATCCGATTGTTCGTAGTTTTGAACCGTTATTTC
>JAITCT010000088.1 GCA_031282925.1 Dysgonamonadaceae bacterium
TTAGGCATGTTTTATGACATTGCTGTGGGAATCTTTATCAAAAAAGACTTTAAAAAGGCTATACTGTCTTTCGATGAGCTAATGATGAAAACCTGCGAAATCATAAGACCCGGCAGAACCAATCACAGAAATCATAAAACAAAAAAAAGTTTATTGTCTGAATAAGAAAAAGTTATAGCTTAACTAAACGACATTGATTTTAAATCCGTAAAATAATAGCGATAATAAATATAGTTTTAATTCAACCGTGTCGGCATTTCAAATCCCGACAGTCGTTGTAGATTAATTTCCCGTTTCATATCTTTTCTTGTAATTTTATATGGATACTCAATTATATAATTTGTTTCTCAATTCGCAAATAAAAAATATATTGTAATCGGTATGACAAGCGTTATTAAATCCATAGCGTTTGCTTTTTTAAGATAAATATATTGTATGTATTGCATGAAAGTCCGAACGAGGGCTGGGGAGAATTGTATGTGTTACATGAAAGTCCCGCCGAGGGTTCGGCGAAGGTTGCGCCCGTTAGCGAAAGTCCCACTGAGGGTTCAGCGAGGGCAGCATATATTCGCGAAAGTCCCGCCGAAGGCTCGGCGAGACTTTCATATAAAGACAGATAAGTAAACAGAAATGGAAGGTTATGTATGTGGTTGATTACGGGTGATTTACCCCCCCCCCCCATTATGAGGGTTACAATGCTGTTAATGAAGCATTTAAATAACAGATATGTTGTAATGCAAGTGTTCATTTATATGATTAAATATTTGCAGGTGCAAATATAAATGAAATTTTCGAGATTACACACAGACGGATAAAAATCAGGAGGCAATCTTCACTCCCTCCATGCATCAAGCCTTTTATTTCGGTTATTGCTTTTTGGGAGTGGAACATAGACTTCACCTCTTCGCGGATACAATTTTTGATTATTTAAGAAAATTAATTACTTTTGCGGCTATTATTCTTAAAAAAGAGCAAATAATTAGAAATATTTATAATGATAAGTAGCTATAAATGAATGTATTTCTGTGTCGCACAGAGTTAAAGCAGTAGTATTATGTTTAATTAAAAAAGTAATGTGTATGAGAAGATTGACTTTATTGTTTATATGCTTGTTCATAAGCATAGGATTTGCAATCGCGCAAAACAAACCGGTATCGGGAATGGTGGCGGATGAAGCCGGAGAACCGGTCATCGGTGCGTCGGTTGTAGTGAAGGGGGATGTAACGACAGGTACGGTTACGGATTTGGAAGGAAGGTTTTCTTTCTCCGTTCCGACCGCTGCAAACACCTTAGTGGTAAAATACGTTGGTTATGAGGATGCGGAAGTAGCCGCAGGAACAAACGTATCGGTCAAGCTGGTTCGAAATGCAAAGTTATTGGGCGAAGTCGTAGTAACTGCAATGGGTATCCAGCGTCCCGAAAGGTCATTGGGAAATACAAAAACGGTCGTAAATCCCGAAGATGCTATTTTGAAAGCAGAACCGGATTTATTCCGTTCGTTAAACGGCAAAATCCCCGGCGTGAATATAGCAGCGTCTTCTGCTGTGGCTGGTAGCGCTACCAAAGTGAATATCAGGGGAAACGCGTCTTTTTACGGAAATAACGACCCTTTGTATGTAGTGGATGGCGTGCCGTACAGCAATCCTGAAGTTATTACAGGCGCCTCTGATGGAACGATAGGAAATAGATTGACGGCAGGAGGAGCTTACGGGACAGGACTTTCGACGCTTGACCCGAACGACATTGAATCAATGAATGTATTGAAAGGCGCCGCCGCTGCCGCTCTTTACGGTAGCAGGGCTGCTAATGGCGTAATATTGATTACGACAAAATCGGGAGTAAAGAAAACACGTCCGTCGCACAAAAAAACAGAAGTAACGCTGACGGCTTCTTATGCCATAGAGGATATTGCTTCTTTGCCCGACTATCAAAATTCTTACGGACAAGGCTCGAATTTTGAGTATTCCAATGCAAACGGTTCGTGGGGGCCTGCTTTCGGCGGAACGCTTGATTCCGTTAATACATGGAGCAATTATTTGGCCGCTTATCCCGATATGGTTAAAAAACAGCCGTACAGGGCTTATCCGAATAATGTGAAAGACCTTTTTAAAACAGGAAGCATTGCGGATTTATCTGCCAATATCATGCGATATACGGAAGATGGAAATTTCAGTACTACGGTATCGCGTCTTTCACAAGACGGATATATTCCTTATTCGGAATTTGAACGTACTTCATTTAGCGTGGGCGGCAATCAAAAATTGGAAAATGGTATTACCGTGGGGGGAACAATTTCTTTCTCCCGCTCGGTACAGGACGGACCTTTCTTTGGAGCCGGAAATTATGGCGGTTCGGTAAGTTCCTTTGCCCGCACATTGTTGATGCCTCGTAATATTGATATTGCAGGGCTGCCTTATGAAACTCCCGCTCAGGCTTCTTTGATGCCGTTCAGCGATTCATCGGTAGATAATCCGTTGTGGTCATGGAAATATAATAAAATTAACTCCGTAATGGACAGAACCGTTACCTCGCTGAATGCAGCCTACGATTTTACCGGGTGGCTGTCGGCTTACTATTCGTTTGGCTGGAACCAGTATGAAATGGACCGCAAACAGGTAATTAATATCGGTTCCAGAGGTCCCGGCGATTTTGCAGGAGCCGGTCAAATTGTGAATAATAATTATACTACCGGGGAACTTGAATCGAATTTCAATTTGACTTTTAAGCATAAGTTGAATGACTTTGATTTGAGAGCCGTATTAGGACACAACGTAAATGAGTATTCTATTATGCAAACAACGACTACCGGTAATAAGATGATATTCGGAGGAATTTACAATGTGGATAATACACAAGAACAAACAGGGAGGGAAAATCACTCATTAAGAAGACTGTGGGCTTTATATACCGATATTTTGTTAGGTTATAAAAACTATGCTTTCTTAAACCTGACCGTGCGTAACGATCATTCTTCCACTTTGCCTGTGAAACACAGCAGTTATTTCTATCCTGCCGTATCGGGTTCTTTTGTGTTCAGCGATGCGTTTGAAATTAATCCCAATGTTTTGAACTACGGTAAAGTTCGTGCAGGCTGGGGTAAAGTGGGTAAAGACGCCGACCCGTATTATCTGAATGGTTATTACGAACAGAATATTCCATTCGCAGGCCGTCCGTTGATGTATGTGCCGGTTACTTCTTACGACCCCGAATTAAAACCGGAATTTACAACGGAATTTGAAGCAGGAACAGAATTACAATTTTTCAAGAGCCGTATCGGGATAGACTTCACATGGTACAATCGTATATCAAGCAACCAAATAGCGCCGGTAAGTTTGCCTGCGTCTACAGGTTCAAGCCGTTATTATACCAATTTCGGCGAATTAAGAAACAGGGGTATCGAATTGGGACTTACATTAGTGCCGGTTAGTTTGAAAAATTCATTCAAATGGAGTCTTTCCGCTGTCTATTCCAAAAATGTCAGCAAAGTGTTGTCGCTGATTGACGATGTTGAAAAACTTGTTTTCTCAACCGGTTCTACTTCCGAGCCTCAACCGACTTTGAAAGAAGGTTATCCCTACGGATTTCTTTTCGGTTCGGGGATTGCACGCGACTCGGATGGAACGCCTCTCGTCAATCCGAGTACGGGCGCTTATCTGGAAGCAACGGATTTAATCGAATTGGGAAATCCTTATCCCGATTATCAGGCGGCCATAACCAATACATTCTCTTACAAGGGAATTTCTTTAAGCGTGATGTTTGACGTCAAAGCAGGCGGAGTTTTGGTTTCCGGCCCGGCGTCCGATATGCTGGGACGCGGAGTTACAAAAGATACCGAAGACAGGCTGGGTACCCGCATTCTTCCGGGTGTTTATGCCGACCCCAATACGCATGAGCCTATTTTGGATGCAAACGGTAACCGGATTCCCAACACGGTTCAACTTTCCGAAAACGATTTGTGGTTTGCTTCGGCAGGTACAGCGCCGACATTTGCCATGAACAGTGTGGATGAATTTGCGACATTCGATGCAACCGTGTTCCGTTTGAGTGAACTTACTCTTGCTTATGATTTACCTAAACAGTGGCTCAATAAAACATTTCTCGGAAATGTAAATCTTTCCGTGATAGCAAGAAACTTGTGGCACTATGCACCGGGATTCCCCAAATATACCAATTACGATCCGGGTTCTAATGCTTTCGGTAGCGGTAACGTACAGGGTATTGACCGCGAAAGCGCTCCTTCCACCCGGAGAATTGCTTTCAATGTTAAAGTAACATTCTAATTATTAAAACTATAATATTATAAATTATGAATAAGACAGTAAAATCCATATTGACGTCGTTGCTTGTCATGACTTTGGGAAGTTGTACCGAAGGCTGGCTTGACATTAATAAAGACCCGAATGTGCCGACAACGCCGGAATTATCTCAATTGCTTTCTTTTAGCGAGCTGAACATGACTAATTCTTTGTCGCAGGGTAATTTTATCGGTAACAATTTGTCAGGATACGTACATCAACTGGTTTCTCGTGAAACGCAGAACTACGGAATGGGAACTCAGGCAAACAATCCCTACAATTCGTGGAATTACATGTACCGATATGCGCTTGCAGATTTTGACGCAATCATCCAAAATGCGGAGCCTGAAGGGAATTTGATTTATGCAGGTATTGCCAAAACACTCAAAGCGTATATTTTTTCCATGATGGTTGATCTTTGGGGCGATATTCCCTGCAGCGAATTTAATATTCCGGGCATTACCGCTCCAAAACCAGACAGCAGTAAGGACATCTACAATAATTTGATTGCTCTCCTGGAAGAAGCAAAAGCGGATTTGGAAAATACGGAAGCCGAAAATCTTATAAAGCCGGGCGCGGACGATTTCTTTTATGCCGGTAATGCGGAAAAATGGACGAGGTTAAATAATACCATTAAACTGAAATTACTGTTACAGTCGCGTAAGGCAAAACAGGATATTACCGATTGGCAAGGTAAGTTCAATGCTTTGATTGCCGACAACAAATTCATCGCTTCGGGCGAAGATTTCCAGTTCTGGTACAATGCGGCTACCAATCCGGCCGATGAACGCCATCCGGCATACATTGACGAATATGCAGGGGGGCAGGTTACCTATTATATCAGCCCTTATTTTTACGAAATAATGAAAGGTTCAACGCGGAATGCCGTTGATAATCCGTTTGCCGGCATAACCGATCCGCGTATTCCCTATTATTTCTACAACCAGTTGAGCGGCGACGCATCGCAAAATCCGCACGAATATCGCGACGACGATTTTATGTCTATCTTTTTTGCTTCGGCGGGTCCCAACTCCGCTCATTCCAATGATGCTTCCACTACTAAAATCGGTCTGTATCTTTGCGGTGGACAATACGATGACGGAGCAGGTGCAACTATCACAGGTTTCAGGCAAGGGAACGGAGCGGCTCCTCATAAAATGATTACTTATGCCGCCCTGCAATTCATGCTTGCCGAACTTGCTCTCGCAGGTGAAACAGACGCCGATGCAAAGGCTTTGCTAAGCGACGCTCTTGTTGAGGCTATTGCTCATGTGAATAGCGTGGCCGTCAAACAACCGGGAGTTCCTGAAATCAGTGAAGCAAGCTCAATAGAATTTGTGGATGCAATCCTTGCAAAATATGATGCTGCAAACGACGACGGCAAACTGCGAATAGTGTTGACGCAAAAGTGGATTCACAATGTATTTAATCCGGTGGATTCTTATACCGATTACCGCCGTACGGGCTATCCTGCTTTGTTTGACCCGCAGAAAACGCAAAATCCGGGTTTTGGCGTAAATCCGGTGATTACCGAAAAGTCCGCTACGCAGGTGCCGCTCGAAAATATTGCGTCTTTCCCGCGTTCACTGTACTATCCGACTGCGTCGGAGACCAATTTGAATCCGAATATGCAACAAAAAACAGATCTCTCTGCACCTTTCGTGTTCTGGGATAAAAAATAACCTGTTAAAAAATTAAAGAATATGAAAAATAAATATTTAGCAATAATTGCATCCCTGCTTTTCATCATCCCGGGTTGTGAAAAAGAACTCCCCTATCCTGTTGATGAAGTAAAAAGAGGCGTACTGATTGACATTGTGCGTGTTGCGGGTACGGACGGAATATTATCCGAAGGATTAACGTCCGGAAATTACAAGGTAAAACTGTGCATACCTGAAAATCAGGGCGACTATTCGTTTATGAAGAGCGCACAGTTGTTGGCCGTACTGCAAAATGCCGACGGGACTTACGCCTCGCAAGTTGTAACGGACAACATCACCGAATTTCCGAAAGAAGTTCCAATCAACATGGCCGATGTGTATGGCAAATTGGGATTAACAGCTCCCGCCCTTGGGCAAATTCTTTATTTTACTGCCAATGCGGTATTGAATGACGGCTCCGTCATACCGGGCTGGACGGAAGTGGCCGGTTTTAACAACAAGGCCTTTTCAGGGTGGTTCGTCGAAGGAAGGGCTTATTCGTCTAATGTACGTTATTCCGTTGCCTGCCCGTTGATACTTGATGATTTTGCAGGCACATGGACGGTAACGAAGGATGAATGGTGGGAAGAAACCCCTTATCCGGTAGAAATAACAAAAATATCGGATACGGAATTGCACGTTAGCGGATTGTGCAATGGGGCTTGCTCAAATGATTTAATCATTAAGGTTGATCCGACAGATCATTCTATTTCCATACCCAAACATGTATTGGAGCCGGAATCGGGATATTGGTGGAGCGATTCCGGAAGAGCGGCTTATAACAACTTTTCCCTGGAGGGCGCCGGAACTGTTAATGCATGTGAATTAAGTATTTCGTTCTCCGCAACGGCAACTGTTGATGCAGGATCATTCGGATCGTATTCATTTGAGTTACACAAATAGGAAAACATCCGGTTAACAGCCGTATTTGCCGGTGAAAGCGAGGGAGTTTCATTCATGTCATTGTGAAACTCCCTTTGTATTGTATGTTTTCAAAACAACTGCGGGAAAAATGAATTCTTTCCGGCGAATATGGCGATTGAGTTAATTTATTTTCGCAAAGGTTTTTTCACCAGCATAGAATTGTAATACCGCGCATCTCCCGTTACTTCCCGTCCCAGCCAGGAAGGTTTGCCAAACGTTTCATCTTCCGATGTCAATTCGATTTCGGCAATGGTTAAACCTTCATTTTCTCCATGAAATTCATCGACTTCAAACGTATGATTTCCAACCGGAACCAGGTAGCGGGTTTTGTCAATGATACCCGGTTCGCACAGTTTCAGGAGTTCCTGCGCTTCGGGCAGAGGGATTTCTTTTTCCCATTCAAAACGGCTAACTCCACTGTTGCTTGCTGCTCCTTTGACGGTGATGTAGCCTTTGCCGCTTTTTATCCGCACGCGAACCGTGCGTCCGGGTACGGATGATAAATAGCCCTGCGTGATGCGGATGCTTTTGAAAACAAAGGGTTTAAAGTTTCCCGAAACGATGAATTTGCGTTCTATCTCTTGTGGCATATTGTCCCCGTTATTTTATTTTCGGTGAAACAAATGTATATGATTTTCCGCAAAAAAGCAGTGAAAAAGGAACAAGTAATTAAAAATACATTAACTTTGCGGGTCAATAATCCATTAACACTTGATAGATGGCTGTTATAATCACAGAAGTTACAAACAGATTTGCATTGAGGAAATTTGTTAAGTTCAACATTCAATTATATAAGGACAATCCTTATCACGTTCCCGGTTTGGTTGAAGATGAAATGATGACTTTGAGCAAAAAGAAAAACCCTGCTTTTGATTTTTGCGAATCGGTTTATTTCCTGGCATACAGGGATAATCAAATTGCAGGGCGAATCGCCGGTATCATCAATCACAGGGCCAATGAAACCTGGAATCAACAATATGCCCGTTTCGGTTTTGTTGATTTCATTGACGATGAAGAAGTTTCTTCCGCTTTGTTCAAAGCCGTTGAAAATTGGGCGATTGCCAAAGGTATGAAGGGTGTGCAAGGCCCTTTGGGTTTTACCGACCTGGATCATGAAGGCCTTCTGGTTTGGGGATTCGATCGCCTGGGTACGATGGCTACCACTTACAGTTACCCGTATTATATGGAACATATCGAAAAATTAGGATATGCCAAAGAGCAGGACTGGAAAGAATTTTTAATTACCGTCCCGAAAGGAATCCCCGAAAAATACCTGCGCATTGCGGACATCGTTCAACAAAAATACGGTTTCAGGGTCAAAAAATTCAAGAAAACACGGGAAATATGGCCTTATGCAAAAAAGATATTCGAATTGTGGAACGAGGCTTACAAACCTTTGTACGGTTATTCCGAACTGTCGCCCAGGCAAATCGAATATTACATCAAAATGTACATTCCGATGCTCCGCCTGGATTTGGTAACGCTCGTGCTGGATGCCGACGACAATGTTGTCGGGGTAGGTATTACCATGCCCAGCCTTTCAAAAGCCCTGAAAAAAGCCAAAGGACACTTGCTGCCTTTCGGTTGGATTCCCTTGTTAAAAGCATTATACTGGAAAAATGAGGTAGTAGATTTATATATTATCGGTATTCTCCCCGAATACCAGAGCAAAGGCGTTAATTCTTTAATTTTTACTGATTTGATTACTACTTGCAGCAAAATAGGTTATTTATACGCGGAAAGTAATCCCGAACTGGAAACAAATCATAAAGTGCAGTCTCTGTGGGATGCTTTCGAACGGGAACATCACAAAACCCGGCGAGCATACATCAAACATCTATGAATGAAATCAATATAAATGGTTCCGGCAAAGAGGTAGAATATGGCGAGGGACATATCCAGACATTAGAATGGTGGGAACATATCCGTGTCCGTCCGGGCATGTACATCGGTAAAACGGGCGACGGCTCGTATGCCGACGACGGTATTTATGTTCTTTTGAAAGAAGTGCTTGACAATTCCATTGACGAATATATGATGGGTTATGGGAAATCTATTGACGTTACCATTACCGATGGCGTAGTCGCCGTTCGCGATTACGGGCGCGGCATTCCACTCGGAAAAGTGCGTGACGTTTCTTCCAAAATGAACACCGGCGGGAAATACGATTCCAAAGCTTTCAAAAAATCGGTGGGACTTAACGGCGTCGGCATTAAAGCGGTTAATGCGCTTTCTTCCTACATGCTGGTGCAAAGTTTCCGAGACGGGGAAACGAAAGCCATTGAATACAGGCGAGGACATGTGGTAACGGATTTTCCGGTACAGGTCTCAGACCAGGCCAACGGCACGCAGGTCAGTTTTATTCCCGACGATGAAATCTTCAAGGATTTTAAGTATAAGGAAGAATTTATTGAGCCGTTGTTGAAGAACTACGTATTTCTCAATTCGGGTCTGGTAATCAATTACAACGACAAGAAATTTTACTCTAAAAACGGGCTGGTTGATTTGCTGAACGAATACATGACTTCCGAACCGCTCTATCCGGTTATTCATCTGCAAGGGGAAGATATCGAAATCGCGGTTACTCATGCCAGTCAATACGGCGAAGAATACTATTCGTTTGTAAACGGACAGTTTACGACACAGGGCGGTACGCATCTTTCGGCTTTCAAAGAAACCGTTTCGCGGGTAATCAAAGAATATTATTCCAAGAATTTCGAATATTCCGACATTCGTTCGGGCATCATTGCCGCCGTAGCCATCAAGGTCGAAGAGCCGGTGTTCGAATCACAGACAAAGACCAAATTAGGTTCCAAAGACATGGGTCCCGGAGGACAGACCGTTGCCAAGTTCATCGGCGATTTCGTCAAGAAAGAATTGGATAATTACCTGCATAAAACGCCCGATACCGCCGATGCATTACTGAAAAAAATCCTTGATTCGGAGCGTGAACGCAAAGCGATTGCCGGCGTAACCAAACTGGCAAAGGAAAGGGCAAAGAAAGCCAATCTGCATAATAAAAAACTGAGGGATTGCCGTTTACATTACAACGACACCAAAGGCGACGACTTGGATAATACCTGTATCTTCATCACCGAAGGCGATTCCGCCAGCGGCTCGATTACCCAAAGCCGCGACCCGAATTACCAGGCGGTTTTCAGTCTTCGCGGCAAACCGCTGAACACTTTCGGCGAAACCAAACAGATTGTTTATAAAAACGAGGAATTTAACCTGCTGCAAGCCGCATTGAATATCGAAGAAGGCTTGGAAGGATTGAGATATAATAAGGTAATCATCGCAACGGACGCCGATGTGGACGGGATGCACATCCGCCTGTTAATCATCACGTTCTTTTTGCAGTTTTTTCCCGATTTGATTAAGAACAGTCACGTTTTCATTTTACAGACGCCGCTTTTCCGCGTCAGGAACAAAAAGGAAACACAATATTGTTATTCGGAAGAAGAACGGGTGAGCGCTATTCAGCGTTTAGGCCCGAATCCGGAAATTACCCGTTTCAAAGGTCTGGGCGAAATTTCACCGTCGGAGTTTAAGCATTTTATCGGCAAAGACTTGCGTTTGGATCCCGTTTTGATGCGGAAACAAGACTTGGTGAAAGAAATGCTGGAGTTTTACATGGGAAAAAACACCATGGAAAGGCAGAATTTTATCATTAATAACCTGGTAGTGGAAGAAGATGTCTAAAATCGCAATATTTCCCGGCACGTTCGACCCTTTTACTTTGGGGCATTTATCCTTGGTTGAAAGAGGATTGCGGTTGTTTGACGGGATCATCGCCGCCATTGGCGTCAATACGGGTAAAAAGTCTATTTTCACGGCGGAGCAAAGATTGGAAATGATTTCCCGGCTTTTCCGGGATAACCCGAAAGTTCGGGTCAAAACGTATTCCGGCATGACGGCCGATTTTGCAAAAGCCGAAGGCGCCGGATTTATCCTGCGGGGAATCCGGTCAACCGGCGATTTTGAATACGAAAAAAGCATCGCTGACGTAAATCGTGAAATATCAGGCTTGGAAACCGTTATTCTATTTACGGATACGGAATATTCATACATCAGTTCTTCCATAGTCAGGGAATTATGGATACATGGAAAATCAATCGACAAGTTTGTTCCGGAAAATTTACATATCAATGAATATAAATAATAAATACACAGAAATGAAACAATTAGCTTTTGCATGCCTGTTGATTGTAACAATGAATGCATGTACTTACGGACAAAACGGTATCACTTTCGGGCGCGTCGCGTCTTCCGCCGCCGCGCAAAAAGTGAATATGGCTTTAACAGCTGTTGAAAATTTATATGTCGATGAACTCGACGGCAATAAATTGGCCGAAGACGCTATTGTCGGCCTGCTCGAAAAGTTAGACCCTCATTCTAACTATATGACTCCCGAAGAGGTGAAGGAAATGAATGAGCCTTTGCAGGGAAATTTCGACGGGATAGGCATTCAGTTCAATATGCTGACGGACACGCTGTACGTTATTCAGGTCATTCCCGGCGGGCCTTCCGAGAAAGTGGGAATTTTGGCCGGCGACCGCATTATTCGGGTAAACGACACCCTGATTGCCGGCGTAAAAATGAAAAATACGGATGTCATGTCGCGCCTGCGTGGTCCCAAAGGCACTGCGGTGAACGTGAAAGTACTCCGGAATAAAGACCCGAAACTGTTGAATTTCAAAATCATAAGAGATAAAATACCCATTTATAGCCTGGACGCTTCCTACATGGTTGACAAGACAACCGGTTACATCAAATTGAACCGGTTTTCGGCGACTACCCACGATGAATTTAAAACAGCGCTTGACAAATTGATGCAGCAAGGTATGCAAAACCTGATTCTTGATTTGCAAAACAACGGCGGCGGTTATTTAGGCGCAGCCATTGAGATAGCCAATGAATTTTTGAAGCAGGGTTCATTGATCGTATATACCGAAGGCGCTCACCAGAAACGGGAAAATGCGGTTGCAACCAATAAAGGCGCTATGCAAAACGGGCGGTTGGTTGTGCTGGTGGACGAATCTTCGGCTTCGGCAAGCGAGATTGTTTCCGGCGCAATACAGGACTGGGACAGAGGCGTGATTGCAGGAAGAAGAACTTTCGGGAAAGGCTTGGTGCAACGTCCGGTTCCGTTACCCGACGGGTCGATGATCCGGCTTACCACAGCGCGTTATTACACGCCAACGGGACGTTCGATTCAAAAACCGTATGAAAACGGCAACCAGGCAAGTTACAATAAGGATTTGATTGACCGCTATAACCGCGGCGAGATGATTTCGGCCGACAGTATTCATTTCCCGGATTCTTTGAAATTCAGTACATTAGAGAATAAACGCACTGTTTACGGCGGCGGCGGAATTATGCCCGATTATTTTGTGCCTGTGGATACGACGCGCGGTTCCACGCTTCTGAGAGAACTGAACTCAAACGGAATTACCTACAAATATACGACTCAACTCATTGATGCAAAACGGAAGGCATACAAAAAACAATATCCTGCATTTGAAGATTTTGACAAGAAATTCGTAGTAACGGATCAAATGATAAACGATTTGATGGACGCCTGCAAAAACGATACGGCTTTCAATAAAGACGACAGTTTACCGGAAGACCGTATTGCCAAAGATTTGGTTAAATCCGGATCAGTCATCAAAGCGCAGATTAAGGCGATGGTTGCCCGCGATATTTTCGGCGAAAGCGAATATCACAGGGTGCTGAACCAGGTCATTGATGCATACAATAAAGCGATAGAGATTATTTCGGACGAAAAGATTTACGATAAATTGCTGTCCGGGAAAATTGAGAATTAGGAAAATTACTCAGCCTCGTTGCGTCATTGCGAAGGCGTTAGCCTGAAGCAATCCAGAATTATACTGCGTTGTTCTC